>CAYWKR010000308.1:0-3205 GCA_964458785.1 uncultured Bifidobacterium sp.
TTTTGTAAAATTATAGGAAAGAAGGCGATACTCCATACCGATGGAAGTGTAGATCTTCAATTACCCACTTATACAGGCGCTGCGTATATAGTAGTTAAGCATCGTAATATTCTGGATACCTGGAGTGCGGATACAATTAGTTTCGCCGCACCGGTTGTGAATTACGATTTCAGTAGTTCGGCTTCACAAGCTTATGGATCGAATCAGGTAGAAGTGGATACCGGTATATGGGCGATGTATTCCGGTGATTTGTTTGTGGATGGAAATATTGACCTGTTGGATGTAAGTAAACTGGATGGAGATATTGCCAACTTTATGTATGGCTATATACCTACCGATTTGAATGGCGATGGCAATGTAGACATTCTCGATATGCCTATTCTCGAAATGAATCTGAATGGATTTATTTCTGTTATGAATCCCTGATAACTTTACCCGAAAACAAAAAAAAGGCTGCTCATTTCAGGCAGCCTTTTTTATTTTATTACCAGATTCGCACCCGCTGTTCAGGACTGCGGTATAATTTATTTTCGGGCTTCACCTGAAAGGCTTCATACCAGGCATCGCAGTTCGACATCGGTCCGTTCACCCTCAGGAATATGGGGGCATGAACATCAGTCAGGATCTGTGCGGCCAGTTTTTCCGGTCGACGAACCTGCATCCAGCCATAGGCATAGCCTAAGAAATAGCGCTGCAATGGGGTGAGACCATTGATGCTTTTTCCTTCTTTATATTGCTGTGTTTTCTTAAAAGCATCAAGTGCAATAACAATACCACCCAGGTCGGCAATATTTTCACCCAGCGTAGCTTTACCATTCACATGTAAACTATCGAGTACTACAAACGAATTAAACTGATCAACCAGCATAGCAGCCCGCTTCTTGAAATGTTCTTCATCGTCTTTAGTCCACCAGTTTTTTAAATTACCCTGTGCATCAAATTGTCGTCCTTCATCATCAAACCCATGGGTCAGCTCATGTCCGATGGTGGAAGCTCCCACATAACCATATACAATGGCATCATCCAGTTCTTCATCCTTATACCCCGGAGCCGAAAAAATAGCAGCTGGTAATACGATCTCATTATTCGAAGGGTTATAATAGGCGTTATAGGTTTGCGGTGTCATACCCCATTCGCTCCGATCAACGGGTTTATTCAATTTGGAAACATGGTAATTGAATTGCCAGCGACGGCTTTCCATTACATTTCCGCAATACGAATTCCGGTTCAGTTTCATGGCACTGTAATCCTTCCATTTCGATGGATAACCCACTTTACGGGTGATCGCATTCAGTTTATCCAATGCTTTTTTCTTGGTACTGTCGCCCATCCAATCGAGTTTTTGAATGTGCTCACCATAACTGATTACAATTTGCTCAACAAGATTTTCATACCGTTTTTTCGTTTTCTCCGGAAAATACTCCTTTACAAATAATTGTCCGAGTGCATCTCCCAAAGCTTCTTCTTCGGCGTCAATCACGCGTTTCCAGCGGGGACGTTGGGTTTTAGCACCATTCAGCACTTTTGAATAGAAATTGAAATGTTCGGTGTCGAGCCATGCAGGTAAGTAAGCCGCATACGAACGAAGCACATGCCAGCGCAGATAATTTTTCCAGGTTTCCAGTGGGGTGCTTCCCAGTAACTGATTCAGTTTGGTAAAGAAAGCTGGTTGGCCCACTATCACGGTATCGGTTTTAATTTGCATAGCAGCAAAAATGCTGTTCCACTTCATGACTTTCGAATTCTCATCCAATTTCATGACGCCGGTAGGATGATAATTTGCATACGGGTCGCGAAGTTCCTCGAGTTTCTTATGTGCTGTGGCAAGTTCCTTTTCCAGTTCAAAAATGGATGTGGCCTGTTTTTTTGCCAACGTACTGTCGGGCTGTAATGTTTCCAGGGTATGCTGAATATGTTGGAGGTAGGCATCGCGAATACCGCGGGTACGGGTATCGGTATTGAAATAGTAGTCGCGATCTGGCAGGCCCAGTCCGCCTTGTACCAGATACACCCTGTATCGTTCGCTGTTCATCATATCCTGTTCAATGCCTAAGTTGTAGGCTACATCGGCACCTATCATTTGCAAACGGGTAATCACCGCTACCAGTTGTTGCGGATTCGTCACCGAATCGATCGCAGTAAGAACGGGTTGTAACGGTGTGATTCCATTTTTTTCAATGCCGGCAGAATCCATACCGGTAAAGAAAAAATCACCAATCTGCTGCATGGCAGTACCCGGCGAAGAAGCTGCTGAACTGGCATCTTCACTCAGTTTTCGTAATTGGGCATAATTTTCGTCGGCTACCAGATTAAAGATTCCCCAGCCACTCTCTGAATCGGGAATTTTATTTTGTTTTACCCATCCTCCGTTGGCATAGGTAAAAAAGTCGTCACCGGGATGAACGGTGGTGTCGAGGTGGGTATACAATAAATCGGCCGGAACGTTTTCCCGGTTTTTCGAATCACCGGAATTATCTTTACACCCGGCAAAAACGTATAAACCAAGGGCTAAACAAGGAATTTTGTAGTTCATGCAATTAAATTTTGGCGAATCTACAAAGAAGTCTATTCTGCCCCGATCGAAAAAGTACCAATGGCATTCAAATTCAACCGGGATCAGGAAACGGCCCCTATATTCAGAAAGGAAGCAGGAAAACTACTGGAACAGATTACTCCACTCCTGATTGCGATGCAACGGTATACCGGTTATCATCTGGTACAAAAGGGATTGGGAAAAATACTCGAATTCAGCTGTTACCTGCTGGCACTGCTTTTTCTGGTATTACCTTTTCTGCTGGAACGAATTTTCCCCTTTCATATTCTGGGCGATTTGCGTGATAAGCAAGAGTATCTTAAAACCTTGAGTGCCGGTGGTGATCTCGAATTGTTTATCCGGGCAGTTAAAGGGCTGGTGGCTGGAATAGGCGTTTTTTGGTTCATTCTGGGTTGGATGATCCGGAGAAATTCGAACCGGAGAACCCTGATGCGGGCTGCCAGACGGGAACTGGAAGGAACAGAACGCTTTCTTTCTCATTTGCTGGAACATCAGGTAGTAGAGGAAACGCCTCCTGCGGAATAATTATCTGCGAATTCTTTTTTCATTACCAGTCGCAGAATACATTTGCGCAAATTTTTTCTGATCATGAATTTACACGAATACCAGGCCAAGGAGTTATTGAAACGATATCATGTTCCCGTTCAAAGC
>CAYWKR010000309.1:0-3202 GCA_964458785.1 uncultured Bifidobacterium sp.
GTGTAGCAATAGCATCGATGGTACCATCGGCTACTGCTTTCAGCAAGGCTTTCCGGTCCTCTTCTTTTCGCAGGGGCGGATGTACTTTATACACCGAATCGTAGTTCAGTAACGATTCATCGGTATACAGCAGGTGATGCGGTGTGACCGAGCAACTCACCTGAAGTTTTTTTCGTTTGGCTTCACGAATCAGTTCAATTCCTTTTCTGGTACTTACCCCGGTAAAGTGAATTTTTGATCCGGTATATTCCAGCAGTTGCAGATCCCGTTGAATCATCACTGCTTCGGCAATATCGGGTTTGCCCTGCACCCCCAAACGGGTAGAAACGATGCCTTCGTGCATGAGTCCCCGGCCTGCAATGCTTTGGTCTTCTGCAACCTGAATAATACATCCCCCGAATGCCTTTACATATTGAAGGGCTTTCAGTAAGAGTCCACCCGATTGAAGTCCTTCCCGGCCTTCGGTAAAAGCAGGGGCACCGGCTGATTGCATATCGTACATTTCGGCCAGATCGGTACCGTTTTTTTGTTTTGAAATTAATCCCAACGGATGCAGGTTGACTACCTTACTCCGGCTGCGAATAAATTCAATCTGCGCTTTCCCCTGGGTGAGGGGATATACGTCAGGCAGTAAACACACATCGGTGTATCCGCCATATAAAGCAGCGTGGCTCCCACTTTCGAGGGTTTCCTTATGTTCCGATCCGGGTTCACAAAAATCACTGAAGAGTTCGGTAAAGCCGGTACTTACAGCAATGTCTTTTTCATCAATGGTATGGGTCGCACGTTCCTGTAAACGGTCTCCGATTTTTTCGATGCGGCCATTCACAATAAAAATATCCTTTCGTTTCAGGTGGAATCGATTTCCTGGCTGCAGCAGGCAGGCTTTTTTTACCAGAAGTGATTTTATCGTCTTCAATTCAGCGGTATTTATTTCATGAACCGGATCAACAGGGATTCGCAAAGCAGGAAGAACAGCGCCAAGATAATACAAACTTTCCACAAGGGCATTCCATCCTGCCACTGACCCCATCCGGCATTCATTACCACCTGATCGCCTGACCAGTGTGCTTTGGATATTTTGCTGTTCTTCTTCAATTCATCTATCTGATGATACTTTAATTCCGATTCATTTCTATTGTAATTCAAACCAACAAATACGGTATCGCTGCTACCCGGCAGATATACCGAATACAATCCGGATTTCTGGATAGCCTGATTCAGATTCAGCATTACCTGATTACCGGTACTGCGTTGTTCAGGAATGGCATCAACTGAAGGGTCAGACACATGATAAATATTTTCATTACCGGTTTTGGTATTTGGAATTTGCATAATAGCATTCTTTCCAATGGTGAGTGCATATACCGGATTGGATACATTCAGATAAGCCATTTTGTAAATCAAAGGCAGAAACCAATACGATTTAGGGAAGTTGCCCGACGATTGATCGGCACTGGAAGCACAGAGATACAATTTCCCATTTCCACAACGGAATTCACTCAGAAAGGCATCGCCGTTCGGAAATGTAAACAGTTTTTGTTCACTGCTCAGGGCAGCACTTTGTATCACATAATGCCTGAAACAAACCGGTAATTCGATGTTCTCGGGCGTTTTGGTAAAGAGGTCGCTGAAAATAAGATGCGAACGGTTATAATCACTGACCATCATACGATTGGTGTCGGATGGCCCGTACTGACTGGAAGCCAAACGATTCAGAAATTCATTGATGTTGCCGGTGGCAGATTGTGGTGCTGGAAAAACAAGTAACGAAGAGCCACTCTCCACATATTCGCTTAAAGCCTGTTGCAGCGATGGCGACAAGGTATTCACCCCATTCAGGATAATGAGAGTATAATTTTTCAAAAGCTGAATACGAACAGCAGAAGCCAGTTCCTGATCGGCCCTGAATTGTTGTCCGGGACGAAATACAGAACTGAGATAGGCATTGGTACCTGATTCGTTAATCACCAGAACAGCGTAGTTACTGCCTGCCTTTCCGGCTACATAAAAGGTGTCGTCGTAATTGACCGGGTAATCGTTCAGAAAAATTTTCATACACTGACGTCCGGCCGTTGCGGTAGTAAATGAAATTTTTTCGGTTTTAGTTTCGCCAGCTTTAAGTGAAAGCGAGGAGGCGCTTTTAAGCTGATCATTCACCATCAGCGATAAGGTGGTGCTGACGGCTTCGTCGCCTGTATTCCTAACCTGTACCAGCAGCGGATTAGGTTGATTCAGTAAAACAGTGGGCGTTTCGAGATAAGCTGTATCGATTGTAACATTATTGGTTTGTGCCGGTTGTACCTGTATAAAATATTTTGGAATACTGTCAGTAGTTTCAAGATCGGCAGCAAAGGCATTTTTCTGAAAATCGGAAATGAAAAAGAGTTGCGGTTGCTTGCCGGGTTCGGTTTGCAACATGCGTTTTTGTTTTTCCATGATGGCTCCTGCTTCCCGGGTTCTGGGTGAAAGCGTAATGGTACCTAATTGTTGTAAGGCTTCTTCTTTGGTAAGAAAACGCGACTCCGGCAGGGAGAAATCATTTGTCAGAAGTTGAATCCGGTCGGAGGAAGCACAGGATTCAATCACGGTTTTGGCCTTTTCTCTTGCCTGATCGAGCAGTGAAACGGATGCCTTACCGATGCCCATACTGAATGAGTTATCGATATATATGCTCACTGCCCGTGGTCCTTTTTGTAAGGCAGCTTCGTTTTGAGTAAATGGCTGTGCGAAGGCAAGTACCAGCGCAAGCAGACAAAGAATGCGGGAAGCAAGTATCAACAGTTTTTTAAGCTGTGAGTGCCGTTTGGTTTGTTCCTGTAATGATTTGAGGAATCGGATGTCGGGAAAGAAAACCCGTTTGTATTTCCGGAAATTAAAGAGGTGAATGATTATCGGAACCGCCACACTGAGCGCTGCGATGAGGAATAAGGGGTAATAAAAATTCACGGGGGCAAAAATAGCTTTTGCACCTTATAAAAAAAGTATAATTCTGTGGGCAATGGGAAGGCTAAGCTAAATGGGAATTCAGGCAACTACAGGGTTCTGAACACCATACGAAGCCAAACCATAATTTCGGGTCTGTGCCTCTTCAGGATGCTGCACATGCCATTCAAATTCATCACGGAAATGACGAATAGCAGCAGCAACCGGCCAGGCGGCGGCATCACCGAGCGGACAAATGGTATTGCCTTCAATTTTT
>CAYWKR010000310.1:0-3200 GCA_964458785.1 uncultured Bifidobacterium sp.
ATGGTATAAAAAAAGACCCTGCTGATCAAATAAAAATA
The DNA here is from genome assembly GCA_964458785.1 of uncultured Bifidobacterium sp. Classification (GTDB taxonomy): domain Bacteria; phylum Bacteroidota; class Bacteroidia; order Chitinophagales; family Chitinophagaceae; genus OLB11. The sequence goes on from CAYWKR010000310.1 coordinate 39, forward strand.
AGCGATGGCTTCGAATGGCAAGCCTCCTATTCCATCAGCAGTTCACGCGCGGCCGGCGATCGTCATGAACTTTCGCTCGACGATCAACATTATCTGGAATTTGAATTCGACGATAATACCTCCTGGTTTGGTAACCGGGACAGCCTTTCGGAATTGTTTCCTGAAATTGATTTAAAAAAGCGGGGGCAGGAAGAAATTCAGATTCCGTTTCAACTGCACAGCGATCATCCGAAACGGTCGCTGCAAAGTATTGCCCTCAAAGTATTACATGTATTTGCAAAAAAAGCAATTCAGCAGGGCGTTCATGAACTGGCTGAAAAAATAGAAAAACATCTGCTGGAAAATCAGAGTGGTCTTTATCAGATTACCCCTGAATTTGAATTGATTCCCTGTCAGATTCAGAATCAACAAAAACCATTTCTCCTTTTTTTGCATGGTACCGGATCGTCGGTGAAGGGATCCTTTGCCGAATTAAAAGGTACCGAGGCCTGGACTACCCTGTGTACACGTTATGCCGGACGTATACTTGGCTTCCAGCATGAAACACTTACAAAAAGTCCGTTACAGAATGTAAGCGAATTACTATCGCAATTACCCGATCAGGCTACGCTTCATGTAGTTAGTCATTCCCGGGGTGGATTGGTGGGTGAAGTACTCCATCGGTTTTCATCTACGAATGAAGGTATTGGCGAAGAATCGAAAGACTTACTGAAACGAAATGAACGGAGTACCGATCTGGAATGGATTAGTCAATTAGAGAACAAGTCGCGGGAGAAAAAAATTCAGGTTGAAAAATTTATCCGGGTCGCTTGTCCAGCCAGGGGAACCAGTTTATTATCCCGTCGTTTGGATTTTTATTTTAACGTAAGTCTGAACCTGCTTTCACTGGCCACTACCGGACCATTGCAGCTGGTTGGCAATGCCATTAAAGAACTCATTGCCGCTATTCTGGAAAGTAAAAGCGATGTATCGGTTTTACCCGGTTTGGAAGCCATGTCGCCAGGATCTCCTTTTCTGAAAATATTAAATAATGCTGAAATCCAGAATGGCGCGGTATATGTGATTGCCGGAAATGCTACACTAAGTATCAATCTCCGGGGATTGATGGTGATACTGGGCAATCTGGTATTTAAAGGGGATAACGATTTTGTGGTGAATACTGCGTCCATGTATCAGGGATCGATTCGCAAGCAGGGACTTCGGTTCTATTACGACGAAGGAAAGGAGGTGAGTCACTTTAACTACTTTAAAAATTCTGATACACGGAATGCCATGCTGGGGGTGCTATGCGACACACCCTCGGTATTGCAGCAATTCAAGGCATATCAGTCGTTACTGCCTTCAGAGACAGAACGGGGCGTATTTGGTCTGGAAGGAGGAAATATTATGTACGATAAAGTGAGCGGCCGGAAACCAGTGGTGATTATGCTGGCCGGGATCATGGGTTCCAGTTTGGGTAAGAATGGGAATGGCATCTGGTTGAATTACCTCAAACTTGTAATGGGTGGATTAACCGATCTGGCTATTGATGAAAAAGGCATTGAAGCCAGAGGATTAATCAAAACGTCGTATAAAAAACTGGCCGAACACCTGAGTCGTTCCTTCGATGTAGTTACCTTCCCATACGACTGGCGTATTTCGGTAACCAAAAGTGCGGCCCTTTTGAACGAACGAATGGTTGCCCTTCTGAAATTAAATCAACCCATTAAAATTATAGCGCACTCGATGGGTGGAGTTCTCGCGAGAGAATTTATATTAAATCATCCGTCCACATGGAATCAACTGAATAACAGCAATGAATTCATATTGCTTCTTTTAGGTACCCCCTGGATGGGTTCGTACCGTATTCCCAATGTGTTATGCGGACGGGATGGAATTATAAAATCGCTGGATACACTCGATTTCGCCCATTCGAAAGACGAACTGGTAAACCTGTTTTCAAAATTCCCGGGAATACTGAACCTTTTACCTACACGAAAAGAAGATCATGATTTTTCTCAGGAAAGTACCTGGATAGAATTACAAAAAGCTTCCGGACTTAAATGGACTATTCCACCCAAAAGTACCATTGCCGAATTTGGGGAATTCAGGAAACGGGTTCAGGAAAATGAATCGAAAATTGATTATACCCATATCCGGTATATCGCCGGAAAAGATGATATCACTCAAATGAATTACCGAATCGAAAACGGGCAAATTCAATTTGAAGCGACCGCACGGGGCGATCAAAGTGTAACCTGGGACTCAGGTATACCTGCTAAACTAAAAAATACCGAATCGGTATATTACAGTCAGGTTACCCATGGGGGACTGGCCAACGAAGAAAAACTTTTCGCCCCCATTGTACAACTGATTACTACCGGAACCACTACCCTGCTTCCACGTACTGAACCCAGGGTAGATACGCAGAAAAAACGTTCGCTGGTACATCTTGAAGCCGAGGATGATTTTGAAATGAACGAAACACTGGCCCTGCAACGTATTCTTGGGTTACCTGTTTCTGGCCTTCCCGAAACAGAACAGCTTCCGGTATTAAAAGTGAGTGTAAGTAATGGCGATCTCATGTTCAGTCGCTATCCGGTGATGCTGGGGCATTTCAGGGGCGATGGAATTGTAAGTGCCGAACGGGTGGCTGATACTTATTTAAAAGGAAAATTATCACTACTGCATGCATTAGGTACCTATCCGGGTCATGCCGGAAGTCTGCATTTTGAATTTCCCGAACAAAGCGAATTCAAAGGAGTATGTGTGATTGGTATAGGTGAAATAGACCAGTTGAATACCCGCTTACTGAGCGAATCGGTAGAAAAAGCAGCGATTGAATATACTTTACATGAACGTTGGAAAAGGAATTCGGAAAAAGAAACCCTGGGACTCAGCACCCTTTTAATTGGTGCCGACTATGGCGGGTTAGGTATTGAAACCTCGCTTCGGGCCATTCTGCAGGGGATACAGGCAGCCAATGCTAAAATCAGGGCATTAAAACAGGAGAATATTCCCTTGATTGAAGAAATTGAATTCATTGAATTATTCGAAGACCGTGCGCTTCAGTGTTTTTATTCCCTTAAAAAAATCATGAGCACCTATTCGCTTCAACCTGAATTTGAATTTGCCGATGCACAGATCAGAAACCGGCCAGGAAAAAGAAAGCGTTTGCTTACT
>CAYWKR010000311.1:0-3198 GCA_964458785.1 uncultured Bifidobacterium sp.
TATTCAAGCGTCAATACCATTTACTGAGTACACCCGGCTCAGTAGCCTTCACGCCGTTGTTACAAAAAGATCTGACCGGTATTAGTTTTCAGATCATCCGTAAGCTTCGTGAAATGCAACTGGATGATCATTTGAGTTTGTACGATGGGTACCTGATTTCGAAAGATCAGAAATACCTGAACTTCTTTATTCATACAAGCTACCCGGCTTCCGATACAAAACATAACGAAGGATTGAATGATCTGATTCAAACATCGGTGCAGGAACTAAAACAAACACCCGCTGAAAGCAACACCATTGTACATGCTTTCGGAGCCCAACTTGTAGCGGCAGGCAATGCGGCACAAATGCGAAACGATACCTGGTTAACCCTCAGCATTACCCTTTCTCTCTTACTACTCTTATTTATCTCCTTCTTCAGAAATCTGCTGGCACCACTTCATATATTAATTCCGGTTTGTTTTGGCGCCTTATTTGGAATGTCGATGATGTATGTACTGTATGGCGAAGTGAGTATGATTGCACTCGGTGCATCCAGCGTAATTCTGGGTATTGCAGTGAATTACAGTCTGCACTTTCTCTCCCATTACCGGCATTGCCGCAACCGGAAGGAAACAATTGCCGAATTATCGGCTCCTATGACTATCGGTAGTTTTACTACTATTTCAGCCTTTCTCGGATTGTCGTTTATGCATACGCCGGTATTGCAGCAATTAGGGGTATTCACTGCATTTAATCTCATTGGTTCGTCGCTTTGTACCTTGATTTTTCTTCCTCATTTTGTGGGTAGCCGGGAAAACCATGCGCATAAAAAAAACTGGATTGACCGGTTGGCTGGTTTTCGGCCGGAAAAACGAAAAGGCATTCTGATCCTTATTCTGATTATTACTGCCGTCCTTTCGCTTTATATCGACCGTGTTCGATTTGATGAAGACATGCTGAAGATGAATTATATGCGTGCCGATTTAAAGGAAGCACAGCAACTCATTCAACAGCAAAACAGTGAATCGCTGAATAGTATGTTTTGTGTCAGTGAAGGCCCTACCTTAAATGCTGCGCTTTATAAAAGCCGGACAAGTGCTGAACAACTGGAACAATTAAAAAAAGAACAGCTTATCCGGCGCTATAGCAGTCCTTCGCGCTTTATACCTGATTCGGTGAGTGCCAAAACCAAACTGGCCTATTGGAACCGATACTGGACCTTGCACAATAAAGACGCTTTTATTTCGCAATGCCGCTTCGCAGCCGAACGAAATGGATTTAGTGCACAGGCTCTCGACGGACTGGAGCATATACTTTCGAAATCGTATGTGGAACCCGACCCGAATCTGATTACAGGATTTAAAAAATTGTTTACTGCCCTATGGACAGAAGATAAAGATGGAGTAAAAATTATCCAATGGATTCGTTGCAATCAGGAAAACCGGAACCTGCTCATTGAACGAATGAAGCATACAGAATCCTCCTATCTGATCGACCGACAGATGCTTACCTCGGCGTGGGTAGATGTTATCCGGAAGGATTTTTACAATATCCTCTTCCTCACTTCCTTTATTGTTTTCTTTACGATACTGCTCTCTTATGGCCGCATCGAAATTGCTATTATTTCGTTCTTACCTATGGTAATCACCTGGTTCTGCATTCTGGGATTAATGGGCATCCTGCATATCGAATTTAATATCATCAATGTCATCATCTCTACACTGATCTTTGGACTGGGCGACGACTATAGTATTTTCATCACGGATGGACTGCTTGAAAAGTATCGCTATGGAACATCAAGAATACAATCGGTAAAAACATCGGTATACCTTTCTGCCATTACAACCATTCTTGGATTAGGCATCCTGATATTCGCAAAACATCCGGCTTTAAAATCCATTGCATTGGTTTCGGTCATTGGAATTCTTTGTATTTTATTCATCTCCCAAACGCTGCAACCTTTTCTGTTTAGTATTTTCATTCAAAACCGAAGCGATCGGAAGCAATACCCCTTTACCTTTTGGAGTTTACTGAAATCAGTTTTTGCGTTTACCTATTACCTCGTTGGATGTATACTGGTTACATTGGTTGGATTTATTCTTACCCGTTGCATCCCCTTTGCACGTTACCGGATGAAATATATATACCATGTCATTATTTGCAAAATGATGTGGAGTTTGTTGTACATCATGGCCAGTGTGAAAAAGAAAATCGAGAACCGGCATTATTCCGACTTCAATACACCCGCCGTTTTAATTGCCAATCATAGTTCCTTTCTTGATTTACTCCGCATCATTTCATTGCATCCGAAAATTCTTTTGCTCACCAATCGATGGGTATGGCGATCGCCTGTGTTTGGTGCCTTAGTACGTATGGCCGATTATTATCCTGTGGAAGAAGGCGCCGAATTTAGTGTAGACAAACTCAAGGAATGGACCGACCGGGGCTATTCCATTGCTGTTTTTCCGGAAGGCACCCGTAGCTATACCGATGAAATAAAACGATTTCATAAAGGAGCCTTCTATATCGCCGAGAAACTACAACTCGATATTCAGCCTATTCTGTTTCAGGGCATCGGACATAGTATGCGTAAAGGAGATTTCCTGCTGAAGGATACCGAGATTAATATTTCATTTCTTCCCCGCATTAAACCCAACGATACCACTTTTGGTACCGGTTATTCTGAACGGGCACGACGTATTGGCAAATACTTCAGAGAAGAACATAAAAAATACAGTCTTGAAAAAGAAACTCCGGCCTATTACCGGACCCAGCTCATTCATTCGTTTATATATAAAGGACCTGTTTTGGAATGGTACTGCCGGATTAAAACCCGCATTGAAAAGAACTACGAACGTATTGAATCGCTGATCGGGAAGGAAGATCACATTCTTGACATTGGCTGTGGCTATGGATTTCTTGATTTTATTTTACATTGGACAGGTCCTGAGCGAACGATTCGTGCCATCGATTACGACGAAGAAAAAATTGCTATGGCCCAACATATTGCCTTGCGAAACGAAACACTGCAATTCGAGTCCACCGATTTACTGCATTTTACTACCCAACAATCCTTTGATACTATTGTAATGCTGGATGTATTACATTATCTGGATCCTTCACAACAGGATCAGGTATTGCAGAAGATCATTTCCCTGCTTAAACCAGGTGGTCAGTTGCTGTTGCGCGACGGGTTCAGTGATTTGGGACGAAAAT
>CAYWKR010000312.1:0-3162 GCA_964458785.1 uncultured Bifidobacterium sp.
CATGGATCTCTTTTCACCCATCGGGAAGGGACAACGCGGATTAATTGTGGCACAACCAAAAACCGGTAAAACGGTCTTGCTGAAAGAAGTAGCCAATGCCATTGCAAAAAATCATCCGGAATGTTATCTGATGATTGTATTGGTCGATGAACGTCCGGAAGAGGTAACCGATATGGAACGGAGTGTAAAGGCCGAAGTGATCTCTTCTACTTTCGACGAACCAGCCGAAAAGCATGTAAAGGTTTCAACTATTGCTTTGCAGAAAGCCAAGCGCTTGGTGGAAGTGGGTCATGATGTGGTTATTTTACTCGATTCTATTACCCGTTTAGCAAGGGCACATAATACTACGGCGCCCTCTTCAGGTAAAGTGTTGAGTGGTGGGGTTGAAGCCAATGCCATGCAAAAACCCAAACAGTTTTTTGGGGCAGCGCGTAAAATTGAAAACGGAGGTTCCTTAACCATACTGGCTACGGCACTGATCGATACCGGCAGTAAAATGGATGAAGTGATCTTTGAAGAATTTAAGGGAACCGGTAATATGGAGTTACAACTGGATCGTCGCTTAGCCAATAAACGAATTTATCCGGCTATCGATATCATGGCTTCTTCAACCCGTCGTGATGATTTATTGCTGGAAAAGGAGGTGATGAATAAAATGTATATCCTTCGCAAACATCTCGGTGATATGAATGCAGAAGAAGCTATGAATTTTATTTTAATGCAGATGCGTTCAACCAAGAGCAACGAAGAGTTTCTGGCAACAATGAATAAATAAGCGTACTTATTCTTTGCCCTGAATTCTGTTCAGCAGGTCAATAAACCCTTCTTTCAAATTGGCATTGCCTTCGTTGGGTTCTTCCATACCCATTTGCCATTGGTTATCCTTACGGAAGAGTTTATAATGAAAGATAAACGTCTTTTCCAGATCCTTTTCTTTCATATTGGTTCTTCCGAATTTTACACAATACACATTTAAGGTGTCGCCATCTTTTTGTGTGATATCATATCCCTTACTGAACCACTTCAACATTTTAGTATCGCTGGTATCAGGATGTTCATTGAGCCAGACCCTGTTTCGTGGAAAAGACAGCCAGTGAATCGTCGGATTTTTTTTAAGTAAGCTAAACTCACCTATATAGATCATACTGTCGTTTGATGCCAGTCCATACCAGAGTATATTGTTCAGTATGGTTGGATTACTCATGTATTGCTGATACGGAATATGTTGCGCCTTTAACGATTCGCGGGTAATACGATCGGCGCTGTATTTATTCAGCAGGGTTAAACCCAGATATGAAAAAGCATAGATCAGGATGCTGTTATTCAGTCTTCTCCGCCAAAGTGATGCATTGGGTGCGATCAAAGAAGCAATCCAAAGCAAAAGCATGGGAATGGTAAAACATACATCGGCAATGGCCATGGTATTCCAGTTAAAGGCATGATTTGTAAATGGCAGGAATAAGCGCGTACCGAAATTGGTACAGGTGTCGAGCAGCGAATGACCAAACAAACATATCCAGAACAGGAGCAGCCAATGCTTTAGGGGGATCTTCTTACGGAAGAGGGCAAAAAACAACCAGGCTAAGGGAATGGCATACAACGATTCCCAGAAGAGGGAATGAGTATGTCCACGGTGGCAACACATATACAATCGCGGGTCGTTCAGTCCGGTATAGAATAAATCAAAATCGGGCAGGCTTTTTGCAAGGGCTCCGATTAATGCCGCTTTTCGTCCGATCCGTTTGCCCAACAGGGCTTCCCCAATAGCTGCACCCAGAATAATATGTGTTACTGAATCCATGATTCCTTAGAAGGCGTCAAATATACCGGGTGGATGGCGCAGTTAGAGCGAAAAAAAAGTGAAGAATAAAATGATCAGCGAGGTAATGAAGAATCCGATCAGATAAAGCAGATTCAATGCCACCATTTTAAATACGGTTTTTAAAATACCGTTCCCGTATACCCTGCGTAAACTCAAAACAATGTACAGCAGAATGCCCCCGAATGCCAGTAGATTATAAAAATCCGAGACCTTCTGCATGATTGGGATTAAATCAATCAGGTGCCGTAAGGTTAACACAATAAAGAGCACCACATGAGTATGTACACTAAAAATTAAATGGTCAACATAAAACAAACCCGATTTGCGAAAGAACCAACTTAATACGAGTGCAAACCAGGGCAATAAAATGAAAAATACCTTGGGGATATTGTGAAGCCATTTTTCTAAAAATAATTCATCCAGACTTTCCGTATCCGCATACTTGTCGCCCAGTTCAAATATTTTCTTTACAAAAAACTTCATCAGCATATTGTCCCGTTGAGATGGTAACAGCGATTGCTGTCTCAGCAAATAGGCTTCATAGGTACTATCCTCATTACTATACCCCATATTCATAGTACCGTTTCTTCTGATCTGAACATTTTCATTGTGAATCAGAAAGGAGGTATCACCTTCCTGAACAACAGGATTGATGTGGTGTAATGAATCGCTTTGGCTTGCAGGTGTTCGGTGTTCTATTTCGGGTTTAAAGGTGGCAAACAAAATCACAAACATCACCGTAGTTACGAAAATATACAATTGCAAAGGGTTCAGGTAACGCGCTCGTTTACCCTGTATAAAGTCGAGCGTTATTTGTCCGGGTTTGGTGAAAAGTGTTTTTAATGTGGTCCAGAATTTACTGTCGTAATGAAAATAATCACCTGCAAAATGAAATACCATATGCCAGAAGGAATCGCGGTGGACACCGGATTTTTGTCCGCATTTTGAACAGTATGCTCCATTCAGTTCGGTGCCACAATTCAAACAATGCGTTTCCTTTACGATCGGTTGTTTTTGTTTTTTCATAGAAGAACCAAACGAATATACTTCAGGTAGCGAATTTTAGATGTGCAGGCAATGCAGTTCTTTTTTATTTCCATCATGCAGACCTTTTCTTTTTACTGAAGAAATTGCAGTTTTATTGCATATTTCAGGCAATAGTGTCGGAAATGGTATGAAATATATGCCAATTTATACCTGAGATCGCAACTGGTTCATACTTTGATGCTTCTGCACGAATCCTAAACTATGAATCTGAACAACTTTACCATCAAAGCCCAGGAAGCCATGGCAGCAGCCCAACAACTGGCTTTCAATCAGCAAAACCAACAAATAGATTC
>CAYWKR010000313.1:0-80 GCA_964458785.1 uncultured Bifidobacterium sp.
TATACCGCAGCGGAGACGCTGCGGGGAGAAAGGGGATTAAAAATCCTATGATCCTGGTTCAGGATTACAAATCCAGAACA
>CAYWKR010000313.1:180-3146 GCA_964458785.1 uncultured Bifidobacterium sp.
TGAATGAGTAGTTAAATAATGTGATTCAAATGAAAGTAATTACATTAGCTTTCTCACTATGTTATATACCGCAGTGGTGACGCTGAGGAGAGAAAGGGGATTAAAAATCCTATGATCCTGGTTCAGGATTACAAATCCAGAACAGTGAATGAGTAGTTAAATAATGTGATTCAAATGAAAGTAATTACATTAGCTTTCTCCTGGTTCAGGATTACAAATCCAGAACAGTGAATGAGAGCAATTAACCTTGAGGATGTTTTTTATATAATGGAATTAAATATACCGCAGCGTCCCGAAGCGGAAACTCTGCGTGGAGAAAGGGGATTACAAATCCAGAACAGTGAAAATATTAGTGAAATAAACCCACTTCTTTGGTACAAACTGACCCCGCCTTTTTTAGCCGGTTTTTGGTTGTTCCATTTTATTCCCAAAAACACTTTCCACTTTCCGTATAATAACCGGTCACCGATCGCTCATCCTGTTCATCTATTTCTTCAATCAAAAGTCCATGTACACTTTCACCCTTCTCGTTACTGAAAATGATTGGATGGGTAAAACCATAAAAGCGCTTTTGCTTTATAGGTATGATATTTAACGTGTAAACATCGTATAACTGTAGCAAACCATTTTTATCTCTTGCACTGAAACAGATTGGAAAGGGATCGATATAATTTTCAGCTTCTATTTTATTGAAGAATACATAGCGGCTTTGAATACTGTTCCCATTAAAATCCAACACGCGAACAGAATCGGCAGTTTGTTCCCGATCCGGATATTCTAACACATTCGCTCCGGATATGAATGCATATTTTTTATTTTTTTCGTTTCGTAACAACTGATGCCTGATATGGCCATTCGAATCGATCCAGTGTAAAGTACTTCGTTTTGTTCCATTCCTGATTTCAATTTTTTCTGCAAGAAATTGTCCGTCTATGGCATAATGCGATGTTTTACTGTAGTCGTATCCCGGAATCCATTGCTTATTGCTCTTCAGCATACGCTTCATCGCTCCGTTTTCCCACACAGAATAATAATCTCGTTCATAGCTCACCGAATCCCAAAACTGATTTCCGAGCAAGGCCATTTTAGCATCATAAATTCCCCAGCCCTTATGGCTATGCGCACCAAAATAAAACGATGAACCATTGGATAGTTCACAGATATCATCGAAATCAGCTAACAGGTGAAACTTCTGATCGTAAACTTCATAGCCCGTAGTATTGACTTTTTTTATGGCATAAAAATGGGCACTGTTAAAAATATTCAACTCCAACATACTATCACGATATATACGGATATACTTAATCTCGTCATTCGATGCTTGTCTAAATGTATTGTGCGGCACCCGATGAAATAATACTCTGCCCAAGTCGTTCATAACCAGCAAGGTATCGCCATATTTTACTGCCGGTAACCCATATCGGGTCTCTATACTCCGGTATTCATGTGTAGGATTTTCCCAAATAAACTTTTCAAGGGTGGTATTAAAAATGCCCAGACATTCGATGCGGTGCTTTTCGTCATTGATCTGTGAAATTTTAAATAAATGATCCATCAGGAGTGATTCCATTTCGTGACAAAACGGAAGTACCGTATCCCCTTTCAGGTTCAACAATGAAAACCATCTTCGTTCACCGGGAACCTGATGGGTTATCCGGATGAGATGATGCGTATGATCATCCGGAAAATAGTGCCAGTTGTTGTTGAAGGGAATAATTATTTTTTCCTGTGGTGTACGCAGTTCGTATTCATACTCCACCGAAGCAAGGTAAGCGCCCTCCCTGGGAATGCGATCCCTATTTTTTCGTTCCAACACATAGTTCCCATTTTCAGGATCAATGTTTACCGCTTGTGCATATTCGGCAATGACCGGTAAACTGGATCCACGCAGATTAAATAATACAGCCTGGCCGTTTGTTTGCATGGCATAAAACCAGGATGGAGCAATGATACTGACTTCGGAACAGGATGGCGGAAAGATGTATTTTTTTTCACGATAATCGAATAAACCGTAAGCATCTTTTTTTTGCGTGATGGCATACCTGAAAAATTGCTTTTCGGCAAAGGGCTTCTTCTCTCTTAGCTGAATAAAACACACCGCCTCATCACACAGCGAATATATTTTTTGTTGATACAACTCATACATCAAACAAGGCACGTTGAGTGGTTGTAACAACGATTCATTTCTGAATAGTCCGTTTTTTGCTTCCCTGATCTTCACCTGGCTGTCTGCCGCCTGGGATATGCCTTTAAATATCAGGAAACGGGCACTGTCGGTAGATTCATAAAACTGACAGGTATCTAATTTCACACCGCTGCTGTTATAAATATCGTATCGGGTTTGTTGTTTATTCAAACAGAAATAATAAGGGAATTCAAATTCGATCCACAGATATTGTGGTTTTACTACAGGATGTTTACCGGAATCGTATAGCCCCCATACACCGGATTTTTGATAGGGAATTAATACCGGGTGCGCAAACAGTAGCTGAGAAAAAAACATCCATATAGCCGCAAACAAAAACTTCTTCCGGGGCAGGTTCATACCCGAAAAATAAGTGTAATGATGCAATACGCGTCATGTTTATTTCCTTATCTTGTTATTGCATGCCGTGCATGCAGCCGTTGAATTTTTAAAAAGATGTTCTGTTATTCCCTTTCTTCTTCGGAAGCATCCTTACATTCTGAAAAGGGCCACAAAAATAATTCTATTCTCTGCCTTCACTAAATCCGGACGCCAAGCCGGATCCAGCGGCGTGGTAGAATATCCTGTTTGAGAAGTAACACCGCCCTTTCCGGCAAAGTATGGAACACTAGATTGCCGATGCACAAATTCCACCCGGAAAGTTAAACTTTGCGTTGGCATGAAATCAATATTGGTACTACAGTCCCATCCCGAAAACAAATCGCCCGGATTGGCACTAAACGGAAAAGCGCCTTCTGTTTGTGTGGGGTTATTCGGATTG
>CAYWKR010000314.1:0-3131 GCA_964458785.1 uncultured Bifidobacterium sp.
CACGAATGGGATGAATGGCCAAGCCCTCCGATTTCAATAATTGCAATCCCTGTGATGATTCCGCATGCAGCCGTTTATGCTCCTCCTGTTCTTCCAGACGAATGGCGGAACGAAGACGTTGTATCCATTGCGGATCAGGAGTTTGCTGCTTTTGCGACATAGCCTGCAAATCTATGGCAAGCCTGCGCAAGGTAGTTACATGAAGTCACAATTATTCGGACAAAGTGCACTGGAATCTATCATGATCATTACAGAACGAAAGCGGTCTTTATTGTCGTTCCGGTTCACCTGATTCAAAAATAAAGAACGACTACCGGATGTACGACCTGCAGCATTCCGGATTCGTAAATTAAAAGCCGGTTCACCTGCACTATTGAATTCGCAGATTTTATTGATACAGAAGTCGATGAGTTTGAAGGCACGAAGTGTATCAAGTACAACACCGGCAGCCCGTGCTTCAGTAGAACGGGTCACCAGATTATCGGCATAGGTTCGGATGGCACTGTATTCAAGCAATTCACGATCCGGCGATTCGGGAGCTATTTCATCCAGTGTAAATGCGGTGGGTTCGGTATTCATACTAAGATTCGAGGAAACATAACACAAACCCGTGGCGGGTATACTTCCGGTATTATCGAGTGGTGCTATAATAAATACCCGGTTAGCAATATCGAAACTTCCGGCATCCGTTAATCCATTCAGAATAGCCAGCGATTTAACTTTATTCGAATCCAATACCTTCTTCAGCACCATGGCATCAATAGTATAGGATGAAGCAAAGAGTTCAAAATTGTCCGGAAGATCATTAGAAAAGGTGCTTACCATATCCACACCCTGTTGTTGTTCCTGATCGGTATTGAGACTATGAACACCCAAGGGATCCGTAGGTGGTGTGGTGCTGCCACCATCCAGGCGGCCCAGTACATCAATAAGCAGATAAATAGCCGCAGATAGAATAACACCTACTAAAATGCCGGCAGCAAAATTTGTTTTGGACATGGGAATAAAATTTGGTTTATCCAATAAATGTAAACAGAATACTCTACATTTAAAAGCCGTGAAAAAAATATTCTTTACTCTTTTTTATTGCTTTCTGTTTTCCGCTTCTTTCGGTGTTACAACGACTAATGAGTTATGGAAACAGTTTCATTCCAATCATGGTCATGAAGTACCTGTTATGGCGCTTCTTTTAGAGCAATATGCCAGTGCAAATAACTGGAAGGCCCGCGACAGTGCGATGGAAATTTTTCTGCAGTCGATGCAATTCGAAGATCGCCGTGAGGACGTGAATCAGATCCATACCCTGTATTTTAAATCCGATCAGTTTTCCTCGGTAGAAACGGCTACCGGAATTGCTGATGAATGGATACACAGTCTTAAAGAATGGAATCATCCGGATTGGATCTGCAGAGCCTATATAGCCAGGTTTCATGTATTTGAAACCTTCCGGAATTATGCACAGGCCTGTGAATTTATTCAATCGATCGGGTACTATGCAAACCTGAGTGGTTCAGGTGATTTATTATTTGAATTCCGACGCATCAATGGCATTTGTTCCGAGCAGGGGAAACAGATGAACCAGGCCTTGCAAAATTATCTCGATGCCTTATACCTGGGTAAACGTAACATGAAGGCTGAACAGGAACTGCAGGCATTGGAACAAATAGCCCGATTTTACGCGAATATTAAACGCTTCGACCGGGCATCTTCGTACAAGCTCCGGCAAATACGGTTATTCCTTCAGGAACATCCCCAACCGGATTCGGTGGTATATATCCGGATGATCAGCGAGTTATCAGATTATTATTTCGACAATCGTGAATTATCCAAAGCCATTCCTTTTCATAAACAGGTTCTTCAATTTGCTTTTCATCACCAGTTGCAAACTGTTATAAACAACCAATTCGCCATTTACCGTTCGTATCTTACCGAAGTAAATGATATGGATGCCTTGTATCGTTTGTATCATCAGGAATACCCGGGTGAATTGCTTCGCCTGGCTGCGGAAGACAGTATTAAATTTCTTCGTATTCAAGCCCTCTTATACGAGCACGATCACCTGACAGATTCGGCCAGACAATGTTTCCAAAAAGCCTTTCTCCTATTGAACCAGTCGCACTATGGCGTGACAGAAAAAGCAAATTTTTATCGGCGCTACGGAGAATTTTGTACCCGGAATCAAATAAATGAAAAAGCAGTGCAATGTTTCGATTCATTTTTATTGTATAGTCAGCGCGCCAATTATTTCCCCTTTATACATGATGCTTCAGCTTATCTGCATCAGATATATGCTTCTCTGCATCAGTACGAAAAGGCATATGCATATCAGAGTTTAACCCTTCGTTATCAGGATTCGATGAATGCTACGGAACGCAATGAAGAATACCTCAAAATGGAAATGGAGAATGCCGAGATGCAACACCAGCTGGAGCAGGAAGAATTAGAGAAGAACGAGAAAAAGAAACACTATCTGCAGTATGTGTTCATCGTCATCATTTCAACCATATCACTCATTTCCCTCCTGTTAGTCAGTTCACTTCATATTCCGCGTATCCTCATCCGCATATTCGGATTTCTTACCTTCATTTTAATTTTTGAATTCATCATACTCCTGATTGATCATAAAATTCATGTGCTGACTCATGGAGAACCCATAAAAATTCTCGGAATAAAAATACTCGTTATCGCCTTAATCTTACCCTTACATCATTGGGTAGAAGAGAAAGTGGTTCACTACCTGATTCATCATAAAATTATTGATTTCCAGAAGTTGAATTCCTGGTTCCAACGCCGTGGTGAAGAGGTGAAACAATGGTGGCAGCGCTGGCTTCACCGGATGAATCATGAATAAATACCTTGCATTGCCTCTTCAAAGAACCGGTTGAGAGGAATACCCGCAGAAATAATTTTCAACACCATTGGCCTATAATCTTCATCCAGTATCGACGAAGCTTTGGTTTCAGTCATAAAATAAAACTGCTTGTTGGCAATTAAAGGTTGTGTACTGAGGTATTCTTTGAATTCAGCAGGTATAACTTTATTCTTTTCGCCCTGAAGTGCGCCAAAATACTTTTTAAAGTCGGTGTTTTGAATAAGCGCATTAAATTTTTTAGGTTGTGAAGCGATGGCTG
>CAYWKR010000315.1:0-3131 GCA_964458785.1 uncultured Bifidobacterium sp.
TACGTATATGAATCTTAGCGAAAAAGCTGTTAAGTACTGGCTCGATCGTGAAAAAATTCCGGTGCAGCAGTCACTCACCATAGTAGATGATTTAGCCTTCCCCCTGGATGTACTTAAACTCAAAGGCAGTGGCTCATCGGCCGGTCACAATGGTTTAAAAAGTATCGAAGAATGTTTAGGTACACAACAATATGCACGACTTCGTTTTGGTATCGGAAACGAATATCCAAAAGGACGACAGGCCGATTTCGTATTAGGTAAATGGAAAGATGAAGAGATTCCCATGGTGAATTTAAAAGTGGAGGCTTCATGTACTATTATTGAACAGTTTTGTACCATCGGATTGGAACGAACTATGAACTGGTGTAATCAATTAAAATTTTCGGTATGAAAATATTTTGTGTTGGACGTAATTACAGCGACCATGCCCGCGAACTGAAAAATGAAATTCCCGGCGAACCTGTTATTTTTATGAAACCCCCGACAGCCCTGCTCAGTAACCAAAAGGACTTTTATTATCCTGCGTTTACCAGTGATCTTCATTATGAAGGCGAACTGGTACTTCGCCTTGGAAAAGGCGGTCGCTCGGTACAAGAAAAATTTGCCTTATCATATATCGATGCCATTACCACCGGAATAGATTTTACAGCCCGCGATCTGCAACAAAAACAAAAAGAGAAAGGCTTACCCTGGGAAATTGCCAAAGGATTCGATTACTCTGCCGTGATTGGCGACTGGAAAGCATTTGATTCAATTAAAGACCCTTCGCATATTTCCTTCCAGCTAAAGAAGAATAACAGTATCGTGCAACAGGGAAACAATTCAGAAATGATTTTTCCCTTTGAAAAAATCATTGCCTATCTATCGGTATTCTTTACCCTGCAAACCGGTGATATTATTTTCACCGGTACACCCAGCGGTGTGGGTCCTGTACAAATTGGCGATATCCTGGATGGAACACTGGAAGGGGACGAAGTGTTGCGTTGCTGGATTCGGTAATGTCAGAATTCTCTGTTCAACAGATCGCCGGCGAGGGTCTTCAGATGAATTTTTCGTTTAGAAAGAACCGGCGCCTTCTCGAGTAAGGAAAAAGCCTGATCGGAATAATATTGTATGGCTTGCTGCACATGCTTTTTTACATCCAGTGTATCAAAAATCCGTATCACTTCTGCTACTTTAGCTTCTCCAGGTAAGGCAATGAGATTTAATAACGTTGCTTTCCCTTCATCATCACTCAGTTCCAGCGCACGTGTCAGCAGGTAGGTTTTTTTTGCCGATAAAATATCTCCTCCGGTTTGCTTACCTGTTTTAGCGGGTTCTCCATATACATCCAGATAATCATCCATCAACTGAAAAGCCATTCCCAGCGACTTTCCGAATTCATACAACAACCCTGAACAACCATCGGTAGCACCACCTAACATCGCACCCAGTTTCAACGAAGTACCTAATAAAACGGCTGTTTTCATTTCAATCATTTTCAGGTACTCATCCAAAGAAATATAGGAACGCTGTTCATAATCCATATCCAGTTGCTGGCCTTCACAAATCATGATGGCGGTACGATTGAACCATTGTATTACGGAATGAATATATTCGGTATGCAGTTTATTGAGATGTTCATAGGCATAAATATTCATTACATCACCCGATAAAATCGCAGTGTTTTGTCCGAACTTTTCATGAACAGTCGTTTTCCCTCTCCGCAGAGGAGCTTTATCCATAATATCATCATGCATCAGAGTAAAGTTGTGAAACAACTCCAGGGCCATAGCCGTATTCATCACATTATCGTTGATCTCTGCAAACAACTCATGCCCCATCAGGCATAATACAGGCCGTATACGTTTTCCACCCATATTTAATAAGTATGAACAGGGTTCGTATAAGGTGGAAGGATATTCAGGAAATCGGTGGGCGGAGAAGAACGATTCGAATTCGTTTACCAGTTCTTGAAAGGAATGCATGCAGTAAATGTAATTGTAAAATTCAAAAATAAATACTCTGTTACGAAGCCGCAATGTACTTTTAAAGCCCATGTTTGAAGAGGCTATTGTACGTGAATTTCTGTCGGAACTGAAGCTGGCCTTTGAGACCGGTGCTTTACGAAAAATAAGTCTGGGCAACGCTACCGGTACCCATCCTGAATTGAAGCAAGTGCTGATCCGTTCGGTGCTGATCCGAAACGAAAACCTGCTGGGTTTTACCTACCGCTATCGAACCCGTGATATCACAAAAAATTACACAGTAGAAGAAGCTATAGAGGAAATTATAAATCAACTGCCGGGTTTCCGGATCATTCATTTTAAAACCAGCGAATCAGAACGAGAATGGGAGATACTGAAAAATGGTAAAACTACCTTCCGGAAAAAAAACCTGGCAGACCGCGTATCTCAAGACATACCACGAAGCCATGACCGAAACAAATTGTACCTGATTGAAGCGAAATCCGCCCCATTTCTTCACGATCTCGGAATCTGCAGCAAGGATGGGAATGTTTTTCATTCGGCTTACGATAAATTCCGGCAGATTAATCATTACATCGCGCTTCTTGCTCCGGAATTAAATCACTGGAAGGAAAATACCACCCTTCAAATAGCCGATATGGGCTCGGGGAAAGGCTATCTGACATTTGCCCTGTATCATTATTTAACACAGCGACAGTATAGCGTTGAGATGACCGGTTATGAGACGCGGGCCGATCTGATTGAATTCTGCCGGAAAACCGCTGGGAAACATCAGATGGCGGGATTGCATTTTGAAGAAGCCGATATTGCCGATGCCCGCTTTGAAAAACTGGATGTATTAATTGCACTTCATGCCTGCGATACCGCTACGGATTTGGCCATTGAGAAAGGAATCCGGGCCGAAGCCTCCATCATTGTAGTGGCCCCTTGTTGTCATAAGGAAGTACGCCGGGAAATGAAACGTACGAAAAAATTTGGCTCTTTAAAGCCCGCTTTGCATTACGGACTCTTTTTGGAACGGCAGGCAGAGATGCTGACCGATACTTTACGGGCATTGGTGCTGGAGTACTTCGGATATGAAGTAAAGATCATCGAGTTCGTGTCTACCGAACATACACCTAAAAACCTGATGATTCTGACGGTCACAAAGGAATCTTCCCCCCG
>CAYWKR010000316.1:0-3128 GCA_964458785.1 uncultured Bifidobacterium sp.
TGCGAACTGCGAACTGCGAACTGCGAACTGCGAACTGCGAACTGCGAACTGCGAACTGCGAATTCTGGATAGATTTTTCATGTTAGGGGATTTTAGTATATAAAGATATAACCCTTATTTCTGAATTCTGAAAGATTTAACAATTGAAAGATTTTTTCTGTCGAAAAAAGTAGATGCCTTGAAATAATGGTCATTTGATTCAGGATTTCATTGTCCCCTCTAACGATTTCGTATAAAGAATGAATTTCAATCCATTAAGTATATCCATACATCGCTTTCCACTATCCCCCCCCTCTTCTTCAAACCCAATCTGTATTGTACATTTGCTCCACTTTTATTATGCAACCCATTACACTTGCCATACATGGAGGCGCAGGTACCATTTTACCTTCCATGCTGACCCCCGAACTGGAAACCCTGTATAAAAACGGATTACAACAAGCCCTTGATACCGGGTATGCCTTGCTCGAAAAAGGCGGAACCGCTCTCGATGCTGTGGTTGCCGCAGTGGAATCGCTCGAAGACAACGAATTGTTTAATGCCGGTCGCGGTTCGGTGTTTACCAAAAAAGGCATCAACGAAATGGATGCCGCCATTATGGATGGAAGCGATCTGAATGCCGGCGCTGTGGCCGGTGTTCGCAATATCAAAAACCCCATCCGACTCGCGAAAGAAATCATGCTGCATTCCGGACATGTGATGCTAAGCGGGAATGGCGCTAAAGAATTTGCTCTCACCCGGGGTATTGAACAAGCGCCCGACGATTATTTCTTTACCAAATACCGCTACGATCAATGGATCGAAATCAGAGACTCCGATTACTACCAACTCGATCATAAAGAAGACGGATTAAAGGGCATGCCCAACGAAGGGAAGAAATTTGGTACCGTAGGTGCTGTTGCCCTCGATCAATATGGACACCTTGCTGCTGGTACGTCAACCGGTGGTATGACCAACAAACGATACGGTCGCATCGGCGACAGTCCTATCCCCGGTTCGGGCACCTATGCCAACGATAAAACCTGTGCCATTAGTTGTACCGGTCATGGCGAATTTTTTCTTCGTGCCGTAGTAGCCCATGATGTAAGTTGCCTGATGGAATACAAAGGCTATACCTTACAGCAAGCCTGCGAAACCGTGGTGAACGATAAACTGGTAACACTGGGTGGTGAAGGCGGACTGATTGCCGTGGATACACTGGGAAATTTTGAATTGTGCTTTAACAGCGAAGGCATGTACCGTGGTGCACGAAATAATTCGGGTACCAACTTTACAGCTATTTACAAAAGCTAAGGCTTAACCGAATTTTCCTTTCAGCATCACCTTGTCGATGACATTTACCCCGAATGCATAAGGCAGATAGGCCAATGAAGGAATAGGTTTGGTCAACAACAAATTCGCCTGCATACCCACAGCCAGACTTCCCAACCGATGACTCAACTCCATAGCCGCTGCTCCATTAATGGTACAGGCATGTATAGCTTCTTCCGGTGTCATTTTCATTTGTGTACAAGCCAGGGTTAAAATCAAATTCATATTACCACTCGGACAAGAACCCGGATTATAATCGCTGGCCAACGCCACCGGCAATCCGGCATCGATCAGTTTACGCGCCGGTTGATAATGCATGGCAAGAAAAAAAGCCGCCCCGGGTAATAAAGTGGGTATGGTATTGGAACCCAACAAACAGTCTATTTCGGCGTCGTCCATGGTTTCCAAATGATCCACACTGATGGCCTGATGCTTTACACCCACTTGTACTCCACCACTGTTGTATAACTGATTGGCATGAATTTTTGCTTTCAATCCATAACGACTACCTGCCTCCAGTATGCGATCCGTTTCTTCCACACTAAAAAATCCCTTTTCACAAAACACATCAATATAATCGGCCAAGCCTTCGTCGGCCACACGAGGTAAGGTTTCTTCTAAAACAATCTTCAAATAAGCCTCATGATTTTCGCGGTATTCGATCGGATAAGCATGGGCAGCCAGAAAAGTGGCTTTGATATCCAGATCACTTTTTTCTTTCAGATTCCTTATCACCCGAAGCATCTTTAATTCCGCTTCAGGGTACAAGCCATACCCACTTTTAATTTCAATAGCGCCAGTTCCGGTTTGCCGTACTTCATCCAGTCGTTGCCATGCTTTTTCGAATAATTCGGTTTCAGGACAATCATGCAAGCGTTTGGCCGAATTCAAAATACCACCTCCCCTTCTGGCAATTTCCTCATACGAAAGTCCATGAATACGATCTACAAATTCATGTTCCCGCGAATGCGCAAACACCAGATGCGTATGCGAATCGCACCAGGCAGGCAATAGCCAACCGTTCTTTGCATCAATCTCCAGGTCAGAATGAACATCAGGCACTTGCTGCATACTGCCAAATGAATGAATAATTCCATCTTCCACCAACAGCCAGGCATTTTCCATCACCGGCAAATGCCGCATATCCTTTCCCTTAATCCGCTCAGGTGACTGTTCTGAATATTGTTGTGCAAGATTTGCATGGGTGATCAGGGTACGCATGGCACAAATATAAGAGAGCAGACGTTGAGATTCGAATGTGATAATAGTCTCATACCTCTATGAAATTCAGCAATTATCTTTGGTAACTTTCATATGAAACTCAGAACCTTTTTTCCATGCTGCCTTTTTATCTTCTTATTCCTGAATCAGGCGCAGGCACAGGAAAAACTGCAAGGTAAATACCATACACCGTTCCATTGCTTTGTTCCATCCGATTCGTTGTATAGTATGGTTCCCATGCCTAACGACAGTTTCGGGATTCTGATGCATGATGGTAAAGCCGGGGTATTGAGTAAATCAGGACTAGTTTTAATAGAGCCAGTGTATGATGAAATAATTCTTACGAATGGATTATTTGCTGTGTTTGCCATTAACCGTAACGGGCAACAGTATACCAACAACTTTGAACATTGGCTGATTCCGATTAACCGACAGGAAAAAAAATATACGCTCATACGGGATTATAGTTTGTCGTCTGAAGATGCTAACGACAAGCAATGCATTGTTAGCGAAAACAATTTGTATGCTATTTATGATTTAGCGAATGGAAAACTAAAAAGTTCCTTCATGCCACAGATCATTAAACGGGTATTTCC
>CAYWKR010000317.1:0-3108 GCA_964458785.1 uncultured Bifidobacterium sp.
TTCCATTCTGGCGCTCCGGAAAAGGCTACCTGGTTAATATATTTCTCTACTTCTTCGCCGGTCATCCCTATACCCTGGTCGCAAACATGCAGGGTTTTATTTTCCTTATCAATTTTTACTTCGATGCGGGGCGTACCGTAATCGCCCTTGAACTCACCTATACTGGCCAGATGTTTGAGTTTGGTGGTGGCATCACAGGCATTCGAGATTAATTCACGAAGAAAGATTTCGTGATCGCTGTACAGAAATTTTTTAATCAGGGGGAAGATGTTCTCAACCGATACATTGATTTTTCCGGTGGCCATAATTTCAGATTTTTCCACCCTTGCTCAAAACCGATACCAAACCCGGCACCTATGCCAAATTTTCACTTGCGGATGCGGCAATCGAGGGAGCGGTTTTCATCACCTTTCCGGTACGGAATATAATTGACTATGAACTGGAACATTTCGTCGGAAGTACGCATACTGCCATCGTTCCGGTCGTGTACGGTGCGGGGCGGGTGATGAGGATTAAATGGATTCTGATCGGTATTATCAAATACCCCTTCTACATGAATTACTGAACCGGCGGGTACCGGAAGCATTTTGGGGAAGGTGTAGAAGTTCTGCCAGTTGAAATCCCAGCGCGGAATACGGATCAGCCGAATCGTATCACCGGCAGGAGTTAAGGCATAGGCCCAAAACGATTTTCCCAGCAGGTGCATGTGCGGATTAATGGTTAAAATGGAAATGTCTTCCGGAACCGTATAGCGAATATGATAGGTACTGATTTTATTGGGCGGAATAACCAGCGGTGGTTCAATGGGAGCGGCCCCTAAGGTTCCAATCTGAAATTCTTTCACCGGCCGGTCGGGAAGCGATGGCGCAAAAAAGAGGTTGATATAGGAACTGTCCCAGGTGTCGTTCGCCGAAGGACCATAATGCAGATCAGCTAACAGGAATGCATTTTTTTTATTGAGTTTCCACCCCCCAATACCGGCAGGATAGGGTTGAGCCATGACACCCGGAAGATAATTCACCACCGACTTCATGAGGGTGGGGTATGAACCATCGTCGTGCAAAATACCAATACGTTTATAAGCCTGACCAATGGTGCTGTCGAGTACCATATCGCACACCCAGTCGCCATCGTAGAGGTTTTGTTTTTTATCGGCATCGAAGCGAACCATATCGCCATTCACATGATGTACTACCTTGGTATTACCGGGTACAAATTCGGCTAATTGTAAAAAGGTATCGGAAGGCAATTCGAAGGGTACCTTGATGAGTAAGAAACGGTCGGTATAATCGCCTTTCAGTGCCATGGGGCGAAGAGGTATTTGTACATCGGGGGTGCCGAGATACGAATGGGCAGCAAAAACCGGTGGTGGTGGCACCGAATTAGAATCCCCTAAAGGACATCCATTCTGTATCCATGTCAAAAGCAGGTTTTTGTCTTCTTCATTCAGCACCATTTCGTCGCGAAAATGCGTGTAGTGCGGATCGGCGGGCCAGGGAGGCATCAGGTGTTCGCGTACTACGTAGGCAATTTTCTGTGCATTGATTTTTACATCCTGATACCGGAGCAAATTGAAGTGACCTATCATACCCGGCCGGTGACAGGGCGAACAGTACTGGTAAATAAGCGGTGCAATATCGGTGGCATAGTCGGGCGACCGGGAAGCAAAGCGGCAGGAAAAAAATACAGCCGTGATGAACAGCAGCACTATAAAACTACGCATGATTTTTCCGGTGATTCGGTGGAAGTCCTTTACGATGAACAATAATACTGGCATTTAATTCAAACCCGATCAGAATAACCTGTGCCATAAAATTGATCCAGACGAGAAATACAATGAGGGTTCCTACCGAACCATAAATTTTACTATAGTTCACCAGATTGTTCACCACATAGAAAAAGATAACGGTGAGTAATACAATCAACACAGTAGACATGATGGCACCCGGACTAAACAATTTCCATTTGGTAACCGTAGCCGTTCCGTATTTATAGGCAAAGGCCACGGTAATAAAACAAAACAAAATAAAAAGTGTGTAGGCCAGCATTTTAAGTACCAGCATACTTTTAAGAATCGTAAGTCCGAGACTGCCGGCTATCCACGATTGCAGGAACATAATTCCCAGCATTACCATCATGGTGAGTATCATTAATAAGGTGAGCAGAATGGCAATTCCGCGTTGTTTCAGCGCACTTCGTTTTTTAAACCCGGGCATTTGCTTTTCAAAACTCTTCATCAGTCCCATCATCCCATTCGATGAATAAAAGATGGTAAGCAATACCGAAAACGAAAGCAGTACATTTTTTTTATGGGTAATGAAGTCGCGGATGATTTTGATAATGCTTTGCCGCATTTTATCGCCCGGTGATAATAAGGTGAGCATCTGATTGATTGTTTTCACCAGTTTAGCTTCCGGGATGGGGAGGTATGGAACCAGACTGAAAAAAAACAGCAGCAAGGGAGGCAGTGCCATTAAAAAAGAAAAGGAAACGGCATTGGCCCGGGAATTGAAGCGATTGGAAAAAATTTGTTTGGTAAAGAAACTGAGTGAATCGAACAGGGAGACCCCTTCGAAGCCGGGCAGAATAATTTTCTTTAACCAGCGATGTAATGCCTGAACAGGTTTTGAACGTATGATGTAGTATTCCAGCCGGGTCATTCCGTGTCGTTAATGTATTCCTCTTTCGTTTAAAGCCTGCTGATATTTCTTTGCATTCCGGAGATGTTCTTCATAGGAAGCTGTAAAATCAGAATGTCCATCCAGTTTCCAGGAAGCGCAAAAATAAAGGTAGTCGGTTTGTGGTGCATCCAGTACCGCATCGATACTATGAGCCGAGGGTGTACAAATGGGCCCGGGGGGTAGTCCTTTGTTTTTGTAGGTATTATAAGGCGACGACACCTGAATATGATTGCCTGTGATACGTTGAATGGAGAAATCGCCGATACCGAATTTTACCGTAGGATCGGCCTGAAGCGGAATGCCTTTGCGAAGCCGGTTCAGATAGGTAGAGGCTACTTTGGGTTCATCTTCGCGAAGATTGGTTTCTTCTTCCACAATCGATGCCAGGGTGGCAATTTCGGCGGGGCGCATGTTCAGTTTCTCCGCT
>CAYWKR010000318.1:0-3093 GCA_964458785.1 uncultured Bifidobacterium sp.
ATGGATATTACTGGCAGCATGAACCCTGATCTCGTCCTGGAAAGGGTTAGGATAGATCTGAAGTTCAGACGTTACAGGATCTGATGCTAATCCCAGGGGGAAACAGGAAACACCATGGGTAGTGAGTATAGAGGGTATGGCAGCGTTTCTGCTGGTGATGAAGGATTTGAGTCCGAAAACGGCGATACCCCCCGGACCACTGCTATTAATGGTATAATTTAAACTGGAATCGAAGGCGCCATTGCTGTAAAATTTCTTGGTATCGGCATATACACTGCTTTGAATTTTTGCATGCAGCGAATCCATCGACGGCCCGAGTATGGCATTGTTCCATTCCTGCTGAAGGGCACAGAAGGCATCATTATACATCGCATGGTACACCGGATTGGTCAGCATTTGATTGCATAGCGGACGGTTGGTGGGTTGCGACAAATAATACATATCCAGATTCAGTAACTGTGCTTCCGACAAACTGTTTTTAAAACTGCCAAACGACTCATTATTATCCCAGGCTATCCATTCAAAACGATCACTGATAGTATCGTGATAGATATAATAATTATGGCCACTACCGATATACGAATCCAGACTGGAGAATAAATCCATGGCAGCCCAGTGTTTTACAAAACGGGCAGTGTTCAGTTTCGAATCTAATGCGGTATGCAGCGTATTAACCGGTGTATTGTTTATAATATCGATGAGTGAAATAAGGTCTGTCCAGTTATTGGCGGTGCTGTTATTTTTAAGCTCATAGGAACTTTCATACAAACTTTGTGTGCTGGCTCCTTTCCATCGCAAATCACCATGCGGGTCGCCCTTAAACAAATTGCCATCGTGATTATTAAACCAGTGATCACAGAATTCATCATCCACCTCTTCCACAATGGCATATAAACCCCATAACTGGTTGTTGAAATACACATTGCAAAAGGTCACACGCGAAGCCGGTAAATCGTGAGCACGTAAAAAGTCGTTGGTTATTTTTTCGCGTAAAAAAGACGGGTCTTTGAACCCGTTATTGAAATTTAATTTTTTCAGACCGTGCAAATCCAGTCCGGATACAAATTCATTCATATCCAGTTTAAACGATTTCTTCTGCGACGGATTATTAAATGAGGAATTACCTTTTGCCTTGATGCCTACTCCACTCAGGTGTTCACTGTTAAAGTCGATATCTACTTTCAGGTAGGTGTCGTTATTGTACGACCAAAGTAACGAATCGTAAAAAGCCGGGTAAGGGAATGTTACTTTCAGGGTATGCACATATTGCATGTTGAAGATAGAATCACCATTCCCTGCTTTTATCGTTATAGCCGGAAGCAGGCAAAGCAGGAAGAGTATGATGCGGTTTTTCATGAGCGGGAAGATGCATCCGTTTCGTTGTTGAAACCGAGTGTGGTATCAATATGATAATGATTCCGGTCGCTGGCGTTTCTTGAAATGAGCTCGCCTAAAAAGCCGGCTAAAAAAAGTTGCGTACCCATAATGAGACATACAATGCCCAGATAAAAAATCGGACGCTCGGTCATTTTGTATTGCTGAAACAAAAATTTTGCCACGGTGAGGTAGGCACCAATGGCAAAGCCAATCATGAAGACAATGGTTCCCCAGAATCCAAAAATATGCATGGGTTTTTTTCCGTATTTGCCAACGAACAAAATGGAAGCCAGATCGAGAAAACCATTCACAAAACGTTCCCAGCCAAATTTACTCACACCGTACTTGCGGGCCTGGTGAACCACCGGTTTTTCGCCAATCCGCCGAAAGCCGGCCCACTTAGCCAATACCGGAATATAACGGTGCATTTCCCCATATACTTCAATCGACTTCACCACTTTGCGACGGTATATTTTCAAACCACAATTCATATCATGCAGTTTTACACCACTCATTTTACCAGTTACATAATTGTATAATTTGCTGGGCAGATTTTTAGTCAGCGCGTTATCATAGCGTTTCTTTTTCCATCCGGAAACAATGTCCAGTTTTTCTTCCCGTATCATTTGATACAAGGATGGAATTTCATCGGGTGAATCCTGGAGGTCGGCATCCATTGTAATAATAAATTCGCCACGGGCTGCTTTGAACCCTTCGTTCAGTGCTGCCGATTTACCATAGTTTCGCTGGAAACGAATACCCCTGATACAAAGAGAAGAGGCCTGAAGTTCACAAACTGTATCCCAGCTGTTGTCGGTACTTCCATCATCAATCAGAATCACTTCATAACTGTAATCGTGACTCTCCATGACCCTGGCTATCCATGCCAGCAGTTCAGGAAGTGATTCTTCTTCATTTAAAAACGGGATGATGACCGATAACTCCAAACCTATTGCTTGTTTTTTGTAAAAGTATTAAAAATCAATGACGAAAGCAGCGACCACAGCACCCCACACAGGGAGTAGGCAAAAATAGTTTTCATGATCATCAGGGTGATTTCACTGAAATGAACGTCTCCTTTTTGCATAATGAAAAAAAGAATCAGGTTACCGGCCAATACAATCATGAGCGCGGAGGACGCAGTTTTTATTCCATGCAGAAAAGCTTCAATACCCCTGATGCCGGTGTAATAACGAAAAAGAAAATACATCGAGGTGAAGATGCCGGCAAAGAAAAGGATGAACTGGATCAGACTGAGTTGTTCGGGTTTTTGTATGCCCGGCATATTCAGAAAAGAAAGGAAGGTGACAATCGAAAAACCAGTGATGATGCCACTGCGAAGGGCAATCTTTTTATTCATGACACACGATCTGATTTTTATTTGCTACGGCGAGCACTTGTCCGTGAAGTTCTTTATTCCAAACTGGTGAATTGCTCGACCGGCTTTGATTGCTCTGTTCATTCAGTATCCAGCGTCGGGATG
The DNA here is from genome assembly GCA_964458785.1 of uncultured Bifidobacterium sp. Lineage (GTDB taxonomy): Bacteria > Bacteroidota > Bacteroidia > Chitinophagales > Chitinophagaceae > OLB11. The sequence goes on from CAYWKR010000318.1 coordinate 2,861, forward strand.
TACTAAAAACAGTAAGGCCGGCCTGATACCCTTCTTCCAGTGTGGCAAGCGGAAGTCCGAGAATTCTTTTAGGTGCTTCACTGATCATGTCAATCCATCGTTCAGTGGGTATTTCGGGAGCGCAGGAAAGCAGCAGGGGCAGGGTAGTCTGCAAACCAATCATTCCGTTTTGGGCATATTCAAATTCCACCTGCTTGGCATCCCAGTCCTGCGGCATATGATGTGTAGCAATA
>CAYWKR010000319.1:0-3086 GCA_964458785.1 uncultured Bifidobacterium sp.
GAACCTGTACATCACAGAGGTAATCGGATGGAAATAAAGGACGCAGCGCGCGATCAATCAGACGGGAAATCAGAATTTCGTAATCGCTTAAACGGCCTTCTCTTTTGAAGAAAGATCCGGGAATACGACCAGCAGCTGCAAATTTTTCCTGATAATCGACGGAAAGAGGAAAAAACGACTGGCCTGGTTTGGGTTCCTTGTTAGCTACAACGGTAGCCAAAATAGCGCAATTGCCCATACGAACCAATGCAGACCCATTGGCCTGACGGGCTAAACGGCCGGTTTCGATGGAGACCATACGTCCATCGCCTATATCGAAGGTTTTTGTTTTAATATCGAACATGTTGAAATAATTTTAAATGAAATGAAAAATCGGAAACTGCAGTGCCGGAATGAATGGCAAAGGGTATAGCAGATCCGGGAAAAAATTGTTAGAAAAACAAATTCTGAAACAGAACGGAAACAGTCTTTAAAAAGGCAATTCCCAACCTTGGGAGTTGGGAATGCGTTGTATTTTACTTTCTGAGACCAAGGGTTACCAGAAGTGCACGGTAGCCCTGAAGATTTGTTTTCTGAAGATAGGCAAGAAGCTTTTTACGTTGACCTACCAATTGAATCAGTCCGCGGTTGGAGCTGAAATCTTTTTTATTATTCTGCATATGCTCCGAAATATGTTTGATTCGTTCGGTGAGCATGGCAATGTTGGCTTCTACCGAACCGGTATTGGTTTCAGATCCGCCATGGGTTTTGAATAATTCTTTTTTGCGTTCGCTGGTTAATACTGACATCTTTGAAGTATTAGGTTTTATTATTTTTTAATCGGCGCGAAAATAGCGTCTATATCCGGACTATCCAAAGATTCGCACAATTAATTCACCGGAACGGATAGATTCTCGTTTCCGGACGGTTGATGAAACTGTTTTTTCCATGCAAACCATCCCCGGATAGCTAAAATCCAGTAAATCAATGTCAGCAGCGCCGTTAATTCCAGCCCTTTGTACCAAAGCAAGGGTATCGCCAATGTGTTGGAAATATTCAGATAGAGCCAGTTTTCCAGCTTCCGGCGTACCATCAGCCAGGTTCCAATCCAGGCCAGTGCACTGATAAAAGCATCCCAAACGGGAACTGTACTGCTGGTAAAGGTGCGCAGGTAGAAAAAAAGGAGAAAGGATAAGAGAAGGGTAAGGGAGGCCATTTTGAAATGCTCCATTGGCTTCATGACCGAAATGATGAGCTTGTTCTTCTGGTGCCAGCTGAAATAGCCTGCAATACTCATGATCAGGTAATACCCGTTAAGCAGACTTTCGGCATATAGTCCGGATAAGCGAAAGACCTCGATATAACAGGCTACACTGAATATCCCGAACAGGAAATTGATGCGCCGGTTTTTCAGGGCAAGCCAAACCTGAAGTACAGCACTGAAGAAGGCCAGCCATTCGAGGCGGCTGGTTTCTGCGATCTGTCGCATCAGTTCAGTTCCGCTGATCAATAGGGTCATAATGCCTGGTCTATGGAAAGAAGCGGGTTACCGGGTTCAGAATTTTATTTCTTCTCCGGTTCCTTTATCGAAGAAACTGTATTGTACAAATTCGTATCCGCTATCTTCTACAATGGTAAAAGGGCCGTATTTTTTCCGGAGCTTGTGAAACAGCGAATTAAAGAAAAGACCCTTGGTGAAGTGCGACTTCAGAATAGGATGAACATGTAATTCCAGTTCGCAATTCAGGTTGGCTTTCAGATACCGGATATGTTTTTCGATATCATCCAGTAGCAATTGGGTAGAACGGATTTTTCCGGTGCCCTGACAACTGGGGCAGGTTTCGCCGGTTGAAATTTTTATTTCCGGACGCAGTCGCTGACGCGTGATTTGCAAAAGGCCGAATTTTGTTAATGGTAACACACTGTGTCTGGCTCGGTCGGTGCTCATCAGTTCTTCTACGATATTGGCAATATCGCGGCGGTGTTCCGGCGATTTCATATCAATGAAATCAACAATGATAATGCCCCCAATATCGCGGAGACGGAGTTGTCGTGCTATTTCTTTAGCCGCTTCCTTATTAATGTGGAAGGCAGTGTCTTCCTGATTCACAGCAGAGAATTTGTGACCACTGTTCACGTCAATAACATGAAGGGCTTCGGTATGTTCAATTATCAGGTAACCTCCTCCTTCCAGCAAAACTGTTTTTCCGAATGCCGATTTTACCTGTTTAGAAACGCCATAATGATCGAAGATGGGTGTACTTCCCTGATAATGACTGACAATGGTTTCCCGGCCTGGTGCCACGCCACGTATATACTCCCGGGCTTCCTGGGCAATGGCTTTGTCGTTGGCAGCAATCAAATTGAAATCTTTATTCAGTAAATCACGGAGCAGCGATGTGGTTTTATTTTGTTCGCTGAGAATTTTCTGTGGAGGTTTGGCATTTTTCAGGTTGAACTGAATGGCCTTCCAGGAATCCACAATGGCCATCAGATCTTTATGAAGTTCGGCTGAACTTTGACCTTCTGCAGCCGTACGAACAATAACGCCAAAATTATTGGGTTTAATGCTTTCAATAATTCGCTGTAATCGTTTCCGTTCTTCGTTGGAATGAATTTTACGCGAAACATTCACAAAATTATTAAACGGCGTAACCACCAGAAAGCGGCCCGGAAGCGAAATTTCACAACTGATCCGGGGGCCTTTGGCTGAAATAGGTTCTTTCAGAATCTGTACCAGTACATTGGGTTTCCCCTGAGTAACATCGGTAATGTTCCCGGTTTTAACAATTTCGGGTTCAAGAGTAAACCTGGAAAAATCGAACGAAGAGGCCGACTTGTCATTCATGGCCTGTTCGGTAAATTTTACAAGACTTTTGAAGTACGGACTCAGATCGGTATAATGAAGAAATGCATCCTTTTCATGACCGATATCCACAAATACGGCATTCAAGCCAGGCATTACCTTCCGGAGTTTTCCGAGGTAAAGGTCTCCCACATTGAAACTTCCACCCGAATTATCGAAATGGAGTTCAGCCAGCTTTTTTTCTTCTAATAAGGCAATCTCAATCCCGGATTCACCGGATTGGATGATCAGTTCTTTGTTC
>CAYWKR010000320.1:0-3085 GCA_964458785.1 uncultured Bifidobacterium sp.
ATCCGGTGCGATTGGCAACCAATGCCTTTACCGTCACACCGTCGCCGGTATATACTATCTCTCTGTCTGCTGACACACTTTGTTATGGTGACAGTGCACATCTGATTATTGCAACACCCCATACAGTTCTTCTTCAACCTGGAAATCATTCGGCCCACGATCTATGGTTATCGCCCACAAGCACTACCACCTATACACTTACCTTGGCTACAGCACAAGGATGTTATCACGATACTGCCTTCACCATTACTGTCTATGCACTCCCGGTAGTGAATCTTACACTCAGTACCAATGTGGCATGTGCAGGCGATACCGTTCACTTTGAAGCCGTTGGTGCCTCGCAGTATCTCTGGCAGCCCGGTTCATACTCAGGAGCTGTTATGAATATTCCTGTTCAATCGTTTACCACGTACGAACTTTTTGCCAGCGATACCTTAACGGGTTGTTCGGTGCATTTGTTTCCCTTGCTGCTGGTGAATCCGGTGCCTTTTATTTATATCCAGCCTGCAGGGTCTGTTTCTATTTGTAATGGAAATTCTGTTACCTTGTCGGCATCGGGGGGTATTTCTTATCTCTGGCAACCGGGCGCTTCTTCGGTTAATTCATTCACGGTAAGTCCTGTTATTTCCACTACCTATACCTTAACTGGTACCGATGGCAATGGTTGTACGGCTTCGGCCATCAAAGCAGTAAATGTTCAGTCGTGCAGCAATTCTTCGCTGGAACTCCATTGTTATATCGAAGGGTTTTATAATTCGGCAGGAGAAATGTTACCTGTACTGTTGATACAGGGTGTTCCCGGTGCACAGATAGATTTATGTGATACGGTTGAGATTCGTCTCCATGAATCATCGTTTCCCTATCTGATGGTGGCTTCACAAAAAGCCCTGTTATTTACCGATGGTAGTGTGAATACTTATTTCAATTTGAGTGGTTCGTATTTTATTGAAATTCGTCACCGGAATGCTATTGCTACCTGGAGTGCCACTCCGGTGTTACTGGGTGCGTCTCCGCTTGTGTACAATTTCAGTACATCGGCTTCTATGGCTTTTGGAGCGAATCAAACCGAAGTGGATGCCGGCTTGTTTGCCTTTTATAGCGGCGATGTCAACAACGACGAGAATATCGATCTGCTGGATTATCCCTTTATGGAAAATGATATTTCACATTTCGAGTCGGGCTATTTCGCTACCGATTTGAATGGGGATGGGAACGTAGACATTCTGGATTTTCCCCTTCTGGAGAATAATGCCCTGAATTTTATTTTTTCCGATCATCCCTAACGCAATTGTCCGTTGAAGGGATTGAAGGCATGTTCGCGGAATCCGCGTCCGGATGCTCTGCTGATGGCCTCCTTTCCAAAGCGTTTCCGGATACTGTCCATGGCTTCGTATAATTTCAGTTGTTCGCGGTTGTCGTCGAAGAGACTGTATTGGTACCCTCCGTATACCAGGTGACTGAATCGTACGCCAATGAGCCGGATCAGCATTCGTTTTTCATACAACTTTTCAAATAACGATTGTACTTTTTCAATGAGTGCATGATCGAGCGAAGTATAGGGTATACGCGATTGCAGGGTGAAGGTATTGAAATCGGTATAGCGGATTTTTACCGTAACACAGGAACAGAGTTTGCCTTCGCTGCGCAATTGGTACGCCAGTTTTTCAGTCATGCCACTCAGCAAACCCTTCAACCCCTTTACGTCAATGGTGTCGCGGTCGAAGGTGCGTTCGGTAGAAATGGATTTTCGTTCAGAGTAGGGAATAATAGGACTGTGATCGATGCCATTGGCCTTGCGCCACAGTAGCGGACCGTTTTCGCCCAGTACCTGTTGAAGCAGTTCGCAGGGCATTTGCTGCAGGGTGCCTACCTGTTGTATGCCCATGTTGCGTAATAACTGATAGGTTTTGTCGCCCACCATAGGAATTTTTTTTATCGATAAAGGCGCCAGAAAAGTCTTCTCTTCCCCATGTGGAATATGTTTTTGTCCGTTGGGTTTGGCTTCTCCCGTACCTACCTTCGAAACCGTTTTATTCGACGAGAGTGCAAAAGAAATCGGAAGCTTCGTTTCACGGATGATCTTCTGCCGGAGTTCTGTGGCCAGTGTATAACAACCAAAAAAACGTTCCATGCCACTGAGGTCGATATAAAATTCATCAATCGATGTTTTCTCATACAAGGGAACCTGTTCGGAAATAATCTGGCTCACGATCTCGGAATAATGGCCATACTGCGCACTGTCGCCCCGCACAATAATCGCTTCCGGACAAAGCCGGCGTGCCATACGCATGGGCATGGCCGAATGAATACCAAAACTCCGGGCTTCGTAACTGCAGGAAGCAACCACCCCCCGGTCGCTGGTGCCTCCCACTAATACGGGTTTGTTTTCCAGTTTTGGATTCAGCAGGCGTTCTACCGAAACAAAAAACGAATCGAGATCGATATGTACAATATTTCTTTCCATGAAATGTAACTAAACAGGTCTTGGCTAAAATATAAAAAATATTTAGTATCATTGCACTAAATATTTTAGTATGCATCACATCGCCGGTAATATCAGGCATTTGCGGCAGCTTAGAAACTGGTCGCAGGAACAACTCGCCACGAAACTCGACATCCCCCGCGCCCGCATCGGTTCGTACGAAGAAGAACGCTGCGCACCTCCGGTAGAAACCCTGGTCCGGATGTCCAATCTGTTTCATGTAGCCATCGACGCATTAATCAAATGTGATTTGCGTAAATTCAACGAAGGCGATTTTATTGGCATCGCCGAAAACAGAATGTTGTTTCCCGTGATGGTGGATTCACAGAACAACGATATGGTAGAAGTGGTTACCCTGAAAGCATCGGCCGGTTACCTGCGCGGGTATGCCGATCCGGTGTTTATCGAAAAGCTCCCCGTGATGCAATTACCTTTTCATGCAGAAGGAAAACTCAGAGCATTCCCTATACAGGGCGATTCGATGCTGCCACTAAAGTCCGGCAGTTTTGTGATAGGCCGTTTTGTGGAATCGCTGAAGGATATTGTGAATGGGAATACCTATGTGTTACTGACCCGTGATGAAGGGCTGTTGTACAAGCGACT
>CAYWKR010000321.1:0-3084 GCA_964458785.1 uncultured Bifidobacterium sp.
GGCATCATGAAAAAAACGATAACCCGGTTGAAGGAAATGATAATTCAGACCTAGTTTCTGATAATATCGCTCCCCGTATAAAGGCCGGTTCAGATACCAGCCCGCTGAAATCGGGAAGCCCGTACGGCCAAATAAAAATTCGTGACCAATATAGGCGGTGAATTGCCAGGGACTAATGGGTTTACCATTCACTATTACCTGTGCATTATGAATTTCGGCCCGCATTCTGCTGTTCATAATGGCATCGCTCCCTATCATCATGCGGTTTTTATTCCGGTACATTTTATACAAACCGGCGCCCAGGGTATAAATACGATACAAAGGGCCATCCGGAATTTTTGCCTCTGCCAACCCCAGACTAGCCGAGAAGCAGGGCCATAATGGATTCTTTGTTTTTACCAGTGGTTTTCGTACCGGTTGAACCTGAATACCCTGAATGGCATAAGCCAGTCCGGCATGCACCCCCAATGTATTAATTCCAAAGTTCGGGGAACGGGCGGCTGCATTCGACAGATGATAAAAATGAACGCCTGCATTGAAATTCCATTTCTGATGAAGCGTGATTCGAAGTCCGCTTTGAAACATGCTGAAATTGTTCAGGTGACTTCCGATAATATTATTCATTGAATCGCCGGGTGGAATGCGCTGCCATCGTTGAGTTGCAAAGGCCAAACCGCCCCCTATCTTACCGTACCAGTTAAACCCGGGTTTGCCAATAATACGAAACTGTATAGAAGGATAAATGGCGACAGCGGTACCGAGTTGATTACTGCCATTTATACTGTAACACATATTAATGGCGGTTTCAGGAAAACCAAAGCGTTGGTGCCAGGGTTTGGTTCCGGCACTTTGCCAGCGGTGCGAAATTTCTATGGCCTGAGAATAAACGGGCGCAGGCAAATAAATTTTGGGGGTATGAATTAAAATCTTTCCACCAAAATAATTCAGCCCCCAGGATTCACCGCTATGTGACCGGGCATTACAAAAAAGAAGAATAAAAAGTATCAGCAACCCGGACGTGCGCATAGTGTAAATGTAATGGGAATTGTGAAATGCCAATATCTTTACCGGCTATGAAGCAATGTATACTTACAGTCCTTTTATTCGGAACCCTCTGTAGCCAGGGGCAAGATCTTCAGCCCAAACGCGAATTCCGTGCTGCCTGGGTGGCTACCGTGGGCAATATCGATTGGCCTTCGAAACAGGGACTGGATGCCGAAACCCAAAAAGCCGAATTCAGGGCCTTACTGCAACGTTGTTTGCAAAATCATTTAAATGCGTTGATTGTACAAATTCGTCCGGCCGCCGATGCATTGTATAATTCACCCTACGAAAACTGGAGCCGGTATCTGAGTGGGAAACAAGGGCAACCCCCTACCCCGTATTACGACCCGCTGGAATTTATAATTGAAGAATGTCATGCCCATTGCGTTGAATTTCATGCCTGGTTTAATCCATACCGTGCGTTGGTGGATGCGAATAAAAACCTGCATACCCGTGATCATATTACCTGGCAACATCCCGAATGGTTTGTGAATTACGGAGGGAAACGATACTTTAATCCGGGGTTACCGGAAGTGCGCGATTATTTTATTCGGGTGGTACTGGATGTAGTAAAACGGTATGATATTGATGCAGTTCACTTCGACGATTATTTTTATCCATATCGGATAGCAGGACAGGAATTTGGCGATGCGGCCGCATTTGCGCGTTATGGAAATGGAATGAGCAAGGACAACTGGAGAAGAAATAATGTTGATGTGCTAATTGAAGAACTGAGTCGGAAAATAAAAGCCGAAAAAGCATGGGTAAAATTTGGCATCAGTCCTTTCGGAGTTTGGCGTAACGATAAAAAAGATCCGGAAGGTTCGCATACTACCGCAGGACAAACGAATTATGATGATCTCTATGCCGATGTATTGCTTTGGATGAAAAAGAAATGGATCGACTATATACTACCCCAGTTGTATTGGGAAAACGGTCACCGTGCAGCCGATTATGCCGAACTGCTTCGCTGGTGGAGTGAACATAGATATGGACGACATTTGTATATCGGACATGGATTATATCAGGTAGGCAATTCGGCAAAAGCCTGCTGGAACAGTATGAACGAAATTGAACTGCAGGTGGAAGAAGCCAGAAAGAATAAAAACGTACAGGGAAGTGCATATTACAGTTCCAATGCATTTAAGAAAAATCTGTGCGGACTGAATTACAGCATGCAATATGGCATTAATATTTACCGGGCTTTATTGCCGGTCATGAACTGGCTCGATACCCTGGCTCCCGATGCTCCGGTAATGAATCCAGCACAAAAATCCGCAGGTCATACTGTACTGACGTGGAAAGCCCCTGCCGCTTCGAAGGAAGCCTTGCAATATGCAGTGTATCGGTTCCCTGCAGGTGTAAGCCCAACTCGTCTTCGTGCAGAATACTTGTTACAGGTGGTACGGGGGAACCGGTACGAAGACGAACAGGAAGGTCATTGGACCTATGCGGTAACGGCATTGGATCGACTGCACAACGAAAGTGCACTGAGCAACGAAGTACATAATTAAAAAAGAGGATGCCGTTCTATCCCGGCATCCTCTGAACTGCTTAGTTAGTTTTTTTTTAGTTTGGCTTCACGGTAAAGATGAAGTTGTTGATACCGGGTTCCAGAACTGACAAATCGAGCAGATCCACATTTCCGTCTCCATTCAGATCGGTAGTAAAATAACCGAACTCAAAGTTAGACACATCGTTGTCCACCATGGGCCAATCAAGCAAGTCGATATTCTGATCCTGATTCACATCACCCGAATACAAGGCGAATACACCGGGTGAGACCATCGTTTGATTTGCACCAAAGGCCATAGAAGCTGAAGAGGTAAAATCATAATTCGCTACCCCCATATTAAAATTCACCGGATTAGCAGACCAGGTTTCCAGTGCATTCCGATGACGCACGGCTATAAAATAAGGACCACTCAGGGCAGGGAAATTGCAACTCAGGGTACCATTTTGATTCAGCACGGCGGCAGAGCTATGTTCTGTCTGGAATGGAGGAGCGGCACTATGTAAGTCGACCCAAACGGTATCACA
>CAYWKR010000322.1:0-3082 GCA_964458785.1 uncultured Bifidobacterium sp.
AGTATGCCCTAGACGCTTTCAAGGTCAATAGTGTGGATTACCTATTAAAACCGGTAAAAAAAGCCGATCTGGAGGCGGCCATCATTAAACTGAAAAATCTGCAGTTGGCTTTTAGTCAAACCAGTATCGAACATCTGATACATTCGTTGGGAAGAAAATATAAGGATCGTTTTGTGATTAAACTGGGTAATAAGATAAAGACCGTGATGGTGGATGACATCGCTTATTTCTATTCAAAAGATAAGCTGAGTTTCATTTGCGATAAGGAATCGAAATCGTATCCGGTAGATTTAAGTCTCGACCGGATTGAAACCCTGCTCGATCCGGAGGTGTTTTTTCGTGTGAACCGGCAAATTATTACCCATGCCAGTGCCATCAGGGAAATTCAAACCGGTGCCAAATCGAGAATTCTACTTGAATTAAACCCACCCTGCCAGATCGAAGCAGTCATCAGTAGCGAGCGATCGGCCTTGTTTAAAAAATGGCTGAAGAAAGAATAACGGTTTTTCAGACCAGTATATTCCCCTTTTATCGTTTCGTTGACATTACACCTTGTATGGTTCGGTATATTTGGCGTTATAACACATTATGAAGGCCAACTATTTTCTCCTGCCCTTATTCCTGTTCCTTGCCGGCATGAACTTTGTTTCATGCACCAACAATAAACAACAGAAACTACTGGGTGATATTTGCGACACCACGGTAACTCAATTTGCCGCTTTTGTGAACCCGGTGATCACTAATCATTGTCTTTCCTGCCACAATGATGCCGATCCGCAAGGGGGAATCAGTCTGGAAGGATATACCAATGTGAAAGATCATTATCCAAAGATTCTCGAAACCATAAAAAATGGCAGTATGCCAAAAAATGGAACTCCGCTCGATATTTGCACCATCACTAAAATTGAAACCTGGGTAAACCGGGGCGCTCAAAATAATTAAATGAAACGCTGGCGTATCCTTCTTATTTTATTATTGCTCGGAACAGGAGCAGCACTGATGGTTTGGAACTATGTGAATAAAGCTGCCACCGATTATTCTACCGAAAAACCTTCGGCCACATGGAACAGTTTAAATCTGTTGCAACAAGCTGAAAAAGATACTGCCCTTCCTACTAAATTATTAAATCAACTGATAGTAGTGAATGGGAATATTAAACATATACAAACTGATTCTGCTTCAACCACCATCGAATTAGGCGATAGTTCCAGTGCCTCCAGTATTACCTGCCAGATTGATCCACGCTACCGAAGTGATTTTCAGAGGATGAAAGAAGGAATTAGGGTGGAAATAAAAGGAAAATTAACCGCCATAACCACCGACACAGAATTGGGTACCGGTACTACTATTGAAATGAATTTTTGCACACTGAATAAAACAACGAATCATGAATAAATTACTTTTTATCGCCTTCGTATTTCTTTCATGGAATACAGAGGCTCAACGCTATATGACCAAAACCGGAAGCATCGTTTTCAATGCCGCCGGAGCAATCGAAAAAATTGAAGGTAAAAACCAGAGCGTAGCCTGTGTGCTCGATGCTTCAACAGGCACCTTAAATATGTTGGTTCAGGTTAAAAGTTTTGTTTTTGAAAAACAACTGATGCAGGAACACTTTAATGAAAACTACATGGAAAGTGACCAGTTTCCGAAAGCCAGCTTTAAAGGTGAAGTAAGTAACAAAGCAAACATCAACTTCTCAAAAGATGGTGATTATCCAGCCGAAGTAAAAGGTAAATTAACTATTCATGGGGTGACAAAAGACATAACCGCAAAGGGAAAAATTCAGATTCGTAATGGTAATCCTACACTGCAGTCGAACTTTACCGTTTTAATGTCCGATTATAATATCAACATTCCCGGTGCTGTGAAAGATAAAATTTCAAAAGACGCCCGAATTACAGTGGATTGTTCTCTTACCCCCTTTAAATCCTGATAGTTGCTATGAAAAAAATTTATCTGATCCTGTCTTCATTCCTTTGGGCTCCCTCAGCATGGAGTCAGACCGAAACAAACGACCTCGATAAACTGCTGGATGGAGACCAGAAACCCCATAAAGAGTTTGTACGCTATGCATTTAAATCGCCCCGCGTTATTAACGGACATTCCATTGAAATGCTGGGGAAAGGGGTACTTGATTTCCGGATCCTGCATCGGTTTGGAACAATCGATGGAGGTATAGGTGAAATGTTTGGTCTCGATCAGGCAAGTATGCGGTATGGCTTCGATTATGGGGTTACACGAAACCTGACCTTGGGTGCCGGACGCAGTACATTAAGTAAAGAAATTGACGGTTTTATTAAATATCGCATCGTACAGCAAAGCAAGGGACCTGGATCCTTTCCCCTCTCTATAGTCTGGGTTTCCGGAACCACATTAAAAACCACCAAAATCGAAAACCCGGAGTTAAGTAAAATGGTCAACCGTTTGGCCTACTATCACGAATTATTAGTGGGACGAAAACTGGGATCGAATTTCACCTTACAACTCGCCCCCATTTTAGTACACCGTAATCTGGTTGAATTTAATACAGATAAAAATTCGATGCTGGCATTAGGTATCGGAGGCCGCATGAAAATTTCGAACCGTACCGCACTGATACTGGATACATATCCTATTTTATATGGTGCGCGTAGTGGATATAATGTATTCCCGCTCTCATTAGGAGTCGATATCGAAACCGGAGGACATATATTCCAGCTCCATATCACCAATGCCCGTGGGATGAACGAGAAAGCCTTTGTTGCCGAAACCACACAACACTGGGACGAAGGACAGATTATGCTTGGATTTAACCTGTCGAGGGTATTCACCGTGGTACAGAATAAAGAAACCAGTTGGTAGGATTCAGCCCAATACCTTCACCTTTTCTTTTAATGTTCTGGTCTATTAATTAAAAGCGCATACAGGCTAAAATTATTTTTTTATTACCTTGGCTTTCTGAATGGGTTCAGCAAAAGAACAAATACAAGAAGTAGCCAATTGTTTACAGACATTTGAACCTGTTACCTTAAAGCAACTGGACAGTGTGGAATTACAGAACCGCATTGATACCAAATATATTTTAACCCCGACTCAGCTG
>CAYWKR010000323.1:0-3081 GCA_964458785.1 uncultured Bifidobacterium sp.
TGGATGATTTATTGCATGAAATTGAATTGCGGGTGCAAAAAGGAGAACGCATTCTTGTGACAACACTCACAAAGCGTTTGTCGGAAGAATTAGCCCGCTATCTTTTGAAAATTAATGTGCGGTGTAAATACCTGCATAGCGAAATTGATGCGCTGGAACGGGTGGAAATTCTGCGTGATCTCCGATTGGGAAATATCGACGTGCTGATTGGGGTGAACTTATTGCGTGAGGGACTCGATCTTCCGGAGGTGAGTCTGGTAGCCATTCTCGATGCCGATAAGGAAGGGTTCCTAAGGGATGAGCGTTCATTAACGCAAACCGCGGGACGGGCAGCACGGAATGTAAATGGATTGGTTATTTTTTATGCCGATAAAATAACGGGCAGTATGCAACGTACATTGGATGAAACCAACCGGCGAAGAGAAAAACAACTGGCTTATAATCAGGAACATCATATTACACCCCGAAGTGTATCAAAAAGTGTAGAACAGATTCTGGATCAGACTTCGGTATTGGATACCAGAAAATCGGATACCGCTGAAGCCTATCCGGTAGGGGACGTAAACAGTTGGCAGGCAGCCGCAGAAGAGTCTGATCAGTACACGACCCCGGTGGAATTAGACCGGGAAATTGCTGCTATTAAAAAACAAATGGAGAAGGCTGCAAAAAATCTCGATTTTATTGAAGCAGCCCGTTTGCGCGACCGCATGATGGCACTGAAACAAAGAAAAGATGCTTTACATGGAAAAACGTAAGGCCATGTTCACGGCCCGTTCAGCATGTACCCGTCCGTACCCATACCAGATACTATGCCCTTGTTTTGAGTAGCGGCCATGTGCCTGGTCTATGGGTTCGGCACTCTCCTTTAAAATCTGTCGCACCTGTGATTGGGTTAATTCAGGACGTACTGAAAGTATAAGTGCACAAACACCGGCAACGCCCGGACAGGCACTGGATGTTCCTCCAAAGGCTGGATGATAATCGGCAGGTTGACTTCGTTTATACCCCACGCTACCTGTTCGGTCGGTAGTCCATATACCCGGTGTCAGCGGTGCTACATGATTCTTTTCCTCCCATTCAAAATCATTACTCGGAAAACAAACCCAAACGGCTTTACCAAAATCACTGTACACACTTCGGGTTCCGCGATCGTTACAGGCGGCAACGGCAATGACATCGGGATGACTGATATACTGATCCAGATCGGCCGATTCGTTTCCATTGCCAGCAGCAAATAAAACCACACATCCTTTTCCTTTTCTGCCCTTCTGAACCGCATAGCGTATGGCTTCAGAAGTCAGTGGAGCAATAGCCTGCCACTTCCGGTGTAAGGCAGCACGGGGTTTCCACCATTCTCCATCCAATGGTCCCCAGCTGCAACTGATAATATCGGCGCCATGATCCACCGCCCAGGCAATGGCGTCGGCTTCATCTTTTGAGCCTAATTCAGAATCATTCCGAATGGGCATTAAACGGGCATGAGGTGCTACACCACAAGCCTGAGCCACACCCGATGCACAGGCCACACCGGCACAACAGGTACCATGGTTATCGTATCGGGTGCGGGGAGAACAATCGGGCGACTTATCGGCGATATTTACCGGATGAATGACTTTTCCTTGTTGACTGAATTCTTCATGTCGTATATCCACACCATCATCAATAATGGCAATACAAATGCCTTTTCCTGTGCTGAGTGCATGGGCTGCTTCTACCGATGCACTTTGTTCAATACGATGACTTCCAACAACAGTACTCTTCAAATGCCATTGCGCCGGATGAATTTTAGGGGCCCTTACTTTTTTTTTACCACTTTGTCGTATCAGTTCCGGTTCGCAGTACACCACTTTTTTTAAGCGATTCAACTGCTGACAATAGGTGAATACATTCATGCCACAACCTTCCGGTGCCTGCAGAAAATAAGTATTGGGCGCATAGGAAATTTTTTCTTTTATACGAAGCTGAAAGCGGTTCAGGATGGTTTGTATTTCGTCTTCGGTACAGGAAGCATCAAATTGTACAAAAATATTTTCGGTATAAAGCACCGGTTCCCGACTCACACTATCTACCAACACCCGTCCGGCAAACTGCACATTCTGTTCCTGTTTCAATTGTGCCCGCGCTTCATCCCGTATCGCCAGCGCCTGCTCTTCTTTCTTTTTTAGTTCCAGTATGGTAATGCCGGCTCTGGGAATTTCATGCTTCACCTCATAGGCTTCGGTTACTTCCTTCGATTTCTTTTCCTTCAGGTTCTTTTTCAGATCCCCTTTTTTACGGGTTCGAACCACCAGCAAATGGGCACTTTCGTGTAATTGTATTTTCTGACCGCCCGATGAATAGCTTACTTTTTTCATATCACACTATTGAACACTATGCCGGGTACTTCTACCACTTAATTCCCTGAAAATACCCACGAAGGAAATATAATTCAGCGGGAACTCGAGCATTACATGCATGAAGCTAAGCAGAAAGAGCCATTTGAATCCCAGAGCATAATCGATGGCATATAATCCCACAGAAATAGCCCAAAGTACAACGATGAACAGCGAACGCATTTTGGGAATCTGATGCCAGCGTATCACTTTGGTTTTTGAAAACCAGTTCAGGTAATGATAGGTGTAGGCAAAACCGATAAACCGCATAATCGCTAAACCGGTAGGGGAATGATAAATCTGATTCACGATATCGCCTTCCGCACTGTTCATTAATTGAAGTATCACCTGATTGAGGGTATGGAATTGCTGATAGGCTTCCAGTCCGTATGAAGTAATAGGTACAAACTCGCGACCTGAAAAAAGAAAAAACAGCACAAAAGGAACCAGCCAATGTATAGCCACCGACAGGTAACCGGCTTTCGAACGGGTTTTCAAAGCACCAAATAACATGAATAAAGAAGTGAAAATAAAAACATGTACCAAGGTGGGAAGAAATACACTGAATACTAAAACCAGATGATCGGAAACAGCGGAGAGTAATATCACCAGGGCCACCCCAATCAGTTTGTACATGCGGTTGCGTATAAAAGCAAAGAAGAGCGAACTGCCAAAGGCCACAAAAATCATTCGGTTGATATACTTATTA
>CAYWKR010000324.1:0-3081 GCA_964458785.1 uncultured Bifidobacterium sp.
GAACCTTCGATGGAGTGCATACCGGACATGCTACACTGATACAGCGAATGAAGAAAAGGGCAGCAGCCATACAGGGCGAAACAGTGCTGATCAGTTTTCATCCGCATCCCCGCTTTGTATTATCCGGTCATGCGGAACCTATTAGTTTATTAAGTTCACTGAACGAGAAAGCCGACGCCCTGGAACAACTCGGGGTCGATCATTTTGTGATTGTACCCTTTACACCCGAATTTGCGGCTATCCCGGCTGCCGATTACCTCGAGCATTTTTTATGGAAGTATTTTAAACCGGCTGTTTTTATTATCGGATACGATCACCGCTTCGGACGAAACCGGGAAGGGAACTTTGCCATGCTGGAAAAAGCCAGTCATACACATGGCTTTGAACTGGAAGAAATCAACATGCAGGAACTGGAACAACTGGCTGTAAGTTCAACCCGCATCCGCAACGATCTGAAACAAGGGGAACTTGAAAGGGCCAACCGTTTATTGGGCCGTCCGTATACGCTGTACGGACAGGTGATCAGAGGTAATCAGGTAGGACGTACACTGGGATTCCCAACAGCCAATATTCAACCCGACGATGAACATAAATTGATTCCGATGAACGGAGTGTATATAGTCAGGGCGCAGTACGGGGAACAATTTTTTGGTGCCATGATGAATATCGGGGTTCGGCCTACCCTTCAGAACGGAACACAACGCCATATAGAAGTACATCTTTTTGGGTTTGAAGGAAATCTTTATGCTCAATTACTGAAACTGGATATGGTATTCCGCATCCGTTCCGAAATTAAATTCAGTGATCTGGAAAGTCTGAAAAAACAAATTCAAAACGACCGGGAAGTATCAGTGCACTGGCTTCGTACACATTATCCCGACTTACCTGTTCCGGTATAGTATTACCGGTAGGATTTTTGCTTAACCGGCATCACCCCATTCAGAATCCGGTAACAGGTTTTTCCTTTATACTGCACCAGGAGAACCGCATCGCCCCGGAAAGAAAACGGTTTTTTAAACTGGCGTGCGGCTTGTGTGGAATCGGTTTGTGTGGGATAATTCCGGAACAAATCGCGGTTTACTCTTACTGTATAGAAACCAGGCGATAACATAGAATCGCAGCGTACACTTTGGCCGCTTCTGTAAACATCGCAAGGCACCGGGGTGTTCCCAAACCATACTTCCCTTATCTGTATTCCGGGTTTACGGGTTTCAATTTCGAAACTATAAATCCGTCCCACTTCTTTTCCATTATTGGTGGCATACATAATCGTACCACTCCGGTAACGGACCAGTTGCGAACAAGGACGGGCCATGCATAGCGATACATGCAGACAAAAAAATCCGATCAACAAAAAGTATTTCACAGAGTTAGCAATTTTACGGTCAGTTCCTTCAGCAAACGAACATCGTTGATCGCCGATTGCATGCCCAGGGAATACAGATTATACTGATGGAGAAGACGGATAGCCCGTGAACAATGGGTTACAGGATATTGCCGGGCATAAAACTGCAGATCCTTCATCAGAAAGGGTTTTATACGAAGCAGGGCCGCACGTTCCGCATCCGGAAGATGTGGTGTGGCATGGTATCGGTACAAGCGGTCAAATTCATTGTATAAGGCTGCAGTAACCATTACCGGTGAACCTTCTTTCGGATTGGCAAGATAGTAATTTACAATCCGGAAGGCCTGTTCGCTCTGACGACGCATCACCGCTTTCACAAATTCAAAAATATTATACTCCTTACTGATACCGATATGCTTTTCAATCAGGGTTTCATTGATCTCTCGCTGGCCGGGAGTATTTAATAGCACTTTTTCAATTTCATTGGCAATGCGTTGCAAATCGTTTCCCAGATAGGCGGCTAATAATTCGGCATTGGCTGCACTGATAACCACATCATGTCGTGTACAATAATTCTGAATCCACTCGGCCAGTTTATAGTCTTTTATTTTTTCGAAATGAAGATGTACTGCATTCGATTTGATGGTTTTTGCAATGGAGGTACGCTGATCGAGTTTTTTAAATTTATAGGCAATCACCAGCAGGGTGGTGGGAGAAGGATTTTTCAGGTACGATTCGAGCTTGCCAAATTCTTTCAGCTGAGCTGCTTCTTTCAGAATAACCAGTCGCCGGGAGGCAAAGGAAGGATAACTCCGGCAGGCATTCACGATATCACTCCAGGAGGCATCGCGGCCATAAAAAATATCAAGGTTAAAATCGCGTTCCGCTTCGGAAAGAATTTCATTTTCGAAAAAAGTACACAACTGATCGGTATAGAAACTTTCTTCTCCATCAAAGAAATACACCGGCTTTATTTTGCCCTTGTGTACATCATTAATCAGTTCGTTCACTTCCTTCATAAATACTATCCGCTTTACGTAGTGCGGTAAAATGGTGCATGCCATTCAGCCTGAACCAGACCTGCATAACAGCTTCTACATCGCGCCTGCAATATCGTACTATTCCCTGAAGATTATTTTTCAGGTAATAGGCATCAGCCACTTCACTGCCATCCATCGATTCTTTGGGGGAAGGAATTCCAAGTACTTCGGTTAAAAGTGCCAGCGAGGTGAATTGTTTGTATTCCCCGAATTTCCACCATTGCAAGGTGTCGCATACCGGATTTTCCCAGGGTTTTTTGCTTTGCAGATCTTTCAGAATACGTGGTAAGGGAATATTCTGAATCAACATCCTCCGACAGAGAAAGGGTAAATCAAATTCACGGATATTATGTCCGCAAAACTGTTTTTCATTACTTGCTCTCGGATAGAAACTTCCTTGTTTCCGCAATCTTATTCTTGTCTACCTTCCCGTTCTCTTCCCAATAATCGAGCATTTCAGTAATCGTCAACACGGCGTGCATGGAATAGCCCGCCTGCGCCAGCGACTCTTTTGCACCGGACTGTCTATCTACCAGAACAACGATATCTTTCACGACCAGCCCGACGCCGGTCAATTTTTCGATGGCTTCGAATTTGCTCCCGCCGGTGGTGGCGAGATCGTCAATGACGGCGATGGTTTCGCCCGCGTGATAC
The DNA here is from genome assembly GCA_964458785.1 of uncultured Bifidobacterium sp. Taxonomy (GTDB): domain Bacteria; phylum Bacteroidota; class Bacteroidia; order Chitinophagales; family Chitinophagaceae; genus OLB11. The sequence goes on from CAYWKR010000324.1 coordinate 3,040, forward strand.
TCGCCTTCGATCTCGGCTTTGGTGCCGTAGGTCTTCACCTCC
>CAYWKR010000325.1:0-3078 GCA_964458785.1 uncultured Bifidobacterium sp.
GCCATTAAATCGGCCATTTTACTGGCAAAAACAGCCGACGGAAAGAATGGAGAATTGCTTGCCGACGATGAAATAAAAATTCTTCAGAAACTGGCCAAGCAACGGAAAGATTCAATTGCCGTGTTTGAAGAACAAAATCGCAGCGACCTGGCTCAAAAGGAAAAAGAAGAATTAGCAGTTATCGAAAAATTTCTTCCGGCTCAGATGAGTGAAGAAGAACTGAAAAAAACACTCAGCGAAATAATCGCATCTACCGGTGCCTCGGGTCCGGCCGATATGGGTAAGGTGATGGGTGTGGCTACCAAACAATTGGCAGGTAAAGCCGACGGTAAGCTGATATCGGCCATCGTAAAGGATTTACTGAGTGCCTGAGTGTATCCATGATCATTGATCTCATTGGCGGTATCCTGATTCTGCTGGCATTCATTCGCGGATGGAGTAAAGGATTGCTATGGGCCATTTGTTCGTTGCTGGCGTTTATACTCGCTTTCTGGGTGGCTATGCAATGGGGCGACCGCTTGGCGGATATCTTGTTTACCTCAGTTTCAGCCACTTCAAAATACGCCGGCATGCTGGGCTTTGTTCTTGTTTTTATCCTTGTGCTTATGGGTTGTCGTTTGGTGGTACGGGCTATGGAACAGGTATTGGAAAAACTGTGGCTCGGGTGGTTAAACTCATTGCTGGGAGCCATACTGTATACTTCGGTTTTCTGGCTGCTGGCCGGATTGTTCTGCTGGTTGGGGGCCCGGAGTGGTTTATTGAAAAAGGAACAACAGGAAAGCAGTCGTCTTTATCCTGTATTCTATTCTACCACCGCTCAGGTATGGACCTTGGTTACAGCGAAAAAAGACTGGCCATTTATAAAAACAGAAGCGGCGAATAAGGAAAAGGAATAGAACAACGCTTTCAATTCCACTAATTGTATAGTACATTAGAGTAACCTTTACTCACCATTAATACAACGTGGTATGAATCTTGAATGGCAGCGCGCGAAAGTCATTAATATTATTGACGAAACCCCCAATACCAAACGCTATTTCCTGCAGGTACAGGATACCGATTGTTTCGATTTTAAACCGGGTCAGTTTGTAACGCTCGATTTACCCATTCATGAAAAAAAGAATAAACGGTGGAGAAGCTATTCCATTGCGTCGCCTCCCGATGGTAGCAATGTATTTGAACTGGTTATTGTATTGGTGGAAGATGGCCTGGGTACGCCTTTCCTTTTTGGGAATGTGAATATCGGCGATGAATTAATTATGCGGGGCCCGGCCGGCGTTTTTGTTTTACACGATCCTATTGAACACGATTATTTTATGATTTGTACCGGAACCGGAATCGCACCCTTCCGCAGCATGATTCATTATATTTTTAATCATCAGATTCCGACTAAACAGGTGTACCTGATTTTTGGTACACGCTATCAGAAAGACTTATTGTATTACAACGAATTAAAGGCACTGGACGAAAAGATGCCCAACTTCCATTATATCCCAACCTTATCGCGTGAAGACTGGGATGGACGCAAAGGATATGTGCATGAGGTGTACAAGGAACTGGCAGCCGGAAAACCGGAAGCTGATTTTCTGCTGTGCGGCTGGAAAATGATGATTGATGAAGCCCGGAAAAACCTGGAAGCCATGGGGTACGACCGGAAGCATGTCCATTTTGAATTATACGGATAGAATTAAAACGTCCTGAAATTATTTCTTTTTCTTCATCGCCGTTTTCTCCTCATTTTCTTTTTTCCGAAAACGAATCATTCGTTGAATCAGCATTTTGGGTAAGGGTTGCTGATGGGGAAATTGTACTGATCCTTTGGCATGTTTGAACTCACTGAGTTCCGACGCAAAAGCACTGATTCCTGAACCGGTCGGATACCAGCCGATATGCCGGGCATACGCACCAAAATACACTAATACCCCCTGATACCTGTAAGCCGGCATACCATACGATATGCTTTCTTCTGCTTCAGGCACTATGGAAAGTATAGCCGTGCGAATCCATTGTAAGCGTTCCTGCACCGGGGTAGGAAAAAGTGCGATGTACTCGGCAACGTTTTTTGCGACCTTCATTTCGTTTTACTTCCCAAATCGTTTTAAAAAATAATGCACACTTCCTTGTTCCAGTATCATTTCTTCCCCATCGGATTTTAACACCCTGGCCTTTACTAAACCACCGGCCGATTCCACCTGTAATTCGCCCTGGTTGAATTGAAGAATGGCCGGAACGGTAAATACAGAATCGGCATTATTAAATGTAGCTTCTCCCTGATACGAACCGCTTTCCACCCGGGTTTTAAAATCCAGACTACGTATATAAAAGGTGGAAGAACGATAGGCTGGATCGGTTTTTTTGTAGCAACTCCATCGGCCATGCACCGAGGCATAATCGAACAGTGTATTTCCTTTTTCTACACCGGGTAGTATTCTGGGGGCTGTTGTGAATGAACTTTCTGTTATTTTCTGAAACCGGTGCCTTCCGTCCTTATCCTGAAACCATAACACGGACCCATTGGTTTCATCGAAGGTGAATTTTAGCTTGCCTGCCTGTATATAATCTTCCTTCAGGGTACAGGCCGACGTAAATGTTTCGGACCCCGGATAGCGTAACATTAAAAAACCGGATGTCTGTATTTCCAGATGCAGGGTATCGTCGAATTCCAGCTGCATGCCTTTACGGGTAGTTCGCTGATCTTCTTTCCATTTTCCGGAAAGCGATACCAAACTGGTTTGACTAAACGAAGTGGTACTGAACAGCAGGAGCATCGGTAGCAGTATCTTCATAACAAGGTGATTGTTTCCTGTGAAGATACGCCTTTCGGAACGAAAACCTATTTCAGTACAAAGCTCTCCATAAACTTGGTGGTGAAGTTTCCTTTTCTGAAATCTTCGTTTTGCATCAATTGCTGATGAAAAGGAATGGTGGTTTTTATTCCTTCAATTACGTATTCACTCAAGGCACGGCTCATGGTATCAATAGCTTCTTCGCGTGTTTGCGCCACAGCAATAATTTTTGCAATCATGGAATCGTAATACGGTGGAATGGTATAACCGGCATAAATATGCGAGTCGATAC
>CAYWKR010000326.1:0-3077 GCA_964458785.1 uncultured Bifidobacterium sp.
CCCATGCAGGCTTCTCCAAATTATTCGGGACGTTTCTTTTCCGACCTGAAAGAAAAGATACCACAGGGTCGTTTAGATGTTTCGGTGCCGTTTAAAATTCTTAAAACCACGCAGCACCTGAAGGCGGGTTATTTTGTACAATTAAAAAATCGCAGTTTCCACTCCCGTGAGTTAGGTTATATCATAGCCGATATTTCTAAATACAATGCTGCCCTTGAAACACTTCCCGACAACCAGATTTTTGCACCAGAGAACATGAGTCCGGCCGGCTATATGATAGACGATATGACGCAGGGTACCAACTCGTATGAAGCCAGTTCCAAACTGCATGCGGCCTATCTTCAGCTCGATCAGAAATTTCTTAAGCAGTTTCGTATGGTTTGGGGCTTGCGGTATGAACAATATCAGGCGCATCTCGAATCAGCAACCACAGTTCCTATTATCGTAGATAACCAGTTCCGGAATCTCTTACCCTCCTTCAATTTTACCTGGTCGGTGAATAAAAAAATAAATGTTCGGGCCACAGCATCGAAAACCCTTTCTCGTCCCGAATTCAGAGAGTTTGCCCCCTTTCCTTTCTACGACTTTACAAGCTCTTCGGTTTTGGTTGGAAATACCAAACTGGTACAAACCGAAATTCAGAACTACGATGCCCGCGTGGAATACTTCCCCGGTAAAGGACAGGTATTGAGTGCTTCCCTCTTCTATAAAAATTTTAAAAATCCCATCGAATCGGTGTTGGATGCCGGTTCTACTTCCGGATCCAGAAGCTTTACCTATTCCAATGCACCCGGTGCACGGAATTATGGACTGGAACTGGAAGCCCGCAAATCGCTGGCATTTCTTTCGGCTAATGAGAATTCAGTTTGGAACGATATTTCCCTTTTCGGTAATCTGGCCCTGATTCATTCAAAAATGAGTATTACTATACCAACCACTCATGGCGACTCCACCTATTCAAGGGTATTGCAGGGGCAATCGCCCTATGTGTTGAATCTGGGAGCAAGTGCAAATCTGAGTCAGTGGAAAACCTATATCACGGTGTTGTACAATCGTATCGGCGACCGGCTGAGTGTGGTTGGAAATTCATACATCCCTAATTTATACGAAAAGTCGCGCGATGTGATCGATTTGCAGGTTGCAGTTAATGTCACCAAACGCCTCGAATGCAAACTTAATCTGGGCGACCTGCTTCATCAGAATACGATATTCTATCAACATGGAACAGGAACCAGCGAAACAACGTCCTATTCGGAAAAAACCGACCAGGTGCTGACCCGTATCAAAGCCGGCAGCACGTTGGGAATATCGGTGCACTACCAGTTTAAATAAAATAAAAATAAAAATGAAAAGAACATTACTTGCTTTGGCCCTGACACTGGGTCTCGGGAACCTGTATGCACAGGCCCCTGTAAAAACCATTACCGGTAATCTGACCGGAACTGTGAACTGGGTTCGCGATACTATATACCTGCTGCAGGGAAAAGTGTATGTAAAAGCCGGTGCCACATTAAATATTGCACCGGGAACCATTATTAAAGGCGATAAATCAGTTCCGGGATCTGCACTTATTGTCACACGCGGTGCCCGTATTTATGCCATAGGAACAGCTACCGAACCGATCGTATTTACATCCAGCGAACCAGCCGGAAGCCGGGCCACAGCCGATTGGGGTGGAGTGATCCTTGCCGGAAATGCGGTGGTAAATGTGAGCGGAGGCATTGGAACCCTGGAAGGAGGAAATTTAGCCAATCCCGATGGAACCACCAGTGATGGTCAGTATGGTGGATTGAATAATCTCGATAACAGCGGTGAACTTCGCTATGTACGGATTGAATTTGCCGGATATGCCTATGCACCGAACAATGAATTAAATGGATTAACGCTGGCAGCGGTAGGTAGCGGTACAAAAATTTCACATGTTCAGGTGAGTTATGGTTTCGACGATTCGTTCGAATTTTTTGGAGGAACCGTTAACGCCGATCACCTGATTAGTTTCCGTGGCAATGATGACGATTTTGATACCGATTTCGGATTCAGCGGAAAAGTACAATTTGGGGTGGCTATGCGCGATACAGCAGTAGCCGATGCGGTTTCCGGGGCGAATGGATTTGAATCTGATAATGATGGAAGCGGAAGCGGAAATAGTCCGTTTACCACTGCCGTTTTTTCGAACATGACACTGATCGGGCCTAAGTTTACACCGACTACAACCATCAATCCAAATTTTAAAAGAGGAGCCCATATTCGCAGGAATTCGCGCGAATCGGTTTTCAATAGTATCTGGATGGGATGGCCTGTAGGAGTATTGATTGATGGAGACAGCTGTCATCGCAATGCCGATAGCAACTGGCTGGCTATGAAAAACAATGTTGTAGCCGGATGTACACTCAGTCTGGATTCAACCGGTGGTGCCAGTTGGGGCGTAACACCCTGGTTTACCGCAAGCGGAAACAGCAATACCGTATATACCTTAAATACTGATGTACAATTGACCAATCCATTCAATTATACAAGTCCCGATTTCAGACCTTCTTCCGGATCGCCGGTTTTAACAGGGGCTGCTTTTACCGATGCCAAACTCAGTACAGGATTCGACAATACCCCCACGTATCGCGGAGCCTTTGGTACCGTAAACTGGACACAGGACTGGGCCAGCTTCGATCCGCAAAATAATCCGTACCTCTATGGCTATGGAGCTTCACCAGCTTCTGCTTCTCATCTGGATATAAATCCATTACAGGTGCAACTGATTCCAAATCCGGCCAATCAATCAACCCTGTTATCGGTATATGCATCGCAAGCCCAATCGGTACCGGTTCAGATCAGCGACCTGAGTGGACGTATCGTGATGCAGGAAGTGATGAATCTTCGTAACGGGAATAACCTTTTAAATATACCTGTACACCAATGGAACAATGGAATCTATCTGGTAAAGGTTCAGAACGAGTGTACTAAATTAGTGGTAAGCCATTAATCAGTATGTTTCTTAATTAGAAAAGACCGCCTTTAGGGGCGGTTTTTTATTATATGAATACGTGCGGAAATAAAAAAATCCGGTTTGAACAACCGGATCG
>CAYWKR010000327.1:0-3074 GCA_964458785.1 uncultured Bifidobacterium sp.
GGTTGGCTATCTGTTGCTGAAATGCTTGTCCATCCGGAGTCAGATAAATCACTTCATCATACGATCGCTCCGATTGAAGTTTCTCAATACACTGAGCCAATGGTTCACACATCAGTACCATTCCTGCCCCCCCGCCATATTGCATATCATCTACCTGCCCATGTTTATTAATTGCGAAATCGCGAAGATTGTGTAACTCAATCTGTAACAATTTTTTCTCTGCTGCCCGTTTCAAAATCGAATGACTGAATGGACTTTCAAGCAGTTCCGGCAAAACGGTTATAATATCTATTCTCATGATTATAGTTCCAGCATACCTTCAGGTAAATGCATTCGAATAATTTTAGTGGGTGGATGTATATATTCAATCAGATCGTTGACTGCCGGTATCATGATTTCCTTTCCCTCATAAGGTAAGATAAACCATTCGTTGCTTCCCGACTGAACCACAGAAGCTATGGTTCCCAGGGCAACATCTCCGTCGTAAAGTGTATAACCCACATATTTTGCAGCAGAGGCACTTTCCGGTTCTTTTATAGAATAATTAACCGAAGTAAACACCGCCTTATTCAGCAGCTTTCTGGCTTCTTCCCGGTTGCCAATTTCTTCAAGCCGGCATAGTAAGTCCTGATCATTCAGGCGACGGATGGATTCAATGAAGAAGGGAATATAGCTTCCGGGAAGTAATTCAATTAATAGGGCATCCCAGGAACTGAAATCCTGATTTTTAGGAAGGTGATGACTGATCAGCATTTCCCCACCTACCCCATGTACTGCATGAATATGGCCTATTTTCTGCATGTGGGGCAAATATACACGCAATCAACGGAGGGGCCTATAAACGGAGTCGAAGTGCTTTTTTAGTATTTTGCGCCCCTGAATTTCCTTCAAGAGGGAATCGATGATGAACCACAGTATAAAGAATGATTGGATACTGGCAGGGAGTTGTATGTTTTGCTTACTGCTTTGCCTTACGGCCACCGATTCCAGGAGTCAGGTGCCCGATTCATTTCAGTTATTTAAATCCCGGTTCCGCAGCTGTGAATTGATGTTACAGAAAGGCAAACCGGGAAAAGCAGTGAGTTGCTATCAGGACTTATCAAAAGATTTTCCAACCTATATACGCAGTTATATCCGCCTGGCAGAAATCTGTTACCTGAAAAAGGAAAAGAACAAGGCTTTTGAATATGCCAACAAAGCCATTGATTTGAATTTAAATGAAGCCTATGCCCCTGTTACATACCTGAGCAATAAAATGAGCAGTAATGGCGATACGGCTATGGCCCGGGTGTTATTGTCGCGACTTTCGGGGCTTGAACCGGAAAAGAAATCGAAGGAAAAAGGAGGTGGCGGAAAAATTCAATACGCCATGCAAACCTATGCCGATGCCCGTCCGGTTCCGGGGGTAGAATTGCTGAATATGGGCGACAGCATCAACAGCTTCGAAAACGAATACCTTCCTTCGGTGAGTCTGGATGGGAAAACCATGGTTTTCACACGAAGGGCAGGTGGCAACGAAGACTTCTACTATAGCACCCTCGATACCAATGGGGTATGGACAAAAGCAAAAAATTTAGGGTATCCGCCTAATACCAGTATGCCTGATGGCGGTGCAAAACTCAGTGCCGATGGACATTATTTGTTTTATACCCGCTGTGATATGCCCAGTCCGGATGGAATTATTGGCGGAGGATGTGATCTGGTATTTTCCTATCGCGACGATACAGCCTGGAGCTCGCCACAGTATTTCGGGTTTACATTGAATACCACAGCGTATGAAGGACAACCCTGCATCAGTAGCGATAATAAAGATTTGTATTTCGTGAGTAACCGCGATGGCGGCTATGGTGGCATGGACATCTGGGTCTCGCATTTTGAAAACAGATACTGGTCAAAACCAGTAAACCTTGGCCCATCCGTAAATACCGCTAAAGATGAAACGGCTCCCTATATTCATCCGGATAATGAAACCTTGTATTTTTCAAGCAATGGCCATGCCGGATTGGGTGAAAGTGATTTATTCATCAGTCGCCGAAATAAAAACGGTACCTGGAAGAAACCAATCAATCTGGGAGCTCCTATTAATACCAAACAATTTGAAGGGTCGCTGGTAGTAAATGCCAGAGGCACCATGGCCTGGTGTGCAGCCGATCGCGCAGAAGGAAAAGGCGGTCTGGATATTTATCATTTTGAAACCTATCCGGCCATTCAACCGGTACCTACCTTATGTGTGAGTGGCTATCTGATAGATAAATACTACAAAACCCGATTGTTCGACCGGCCTATCACATTCACCTATACGTTTAATAATACACTGGTGGGTGAAATTAAAAGCAACGAAGGAGATGCCAGTTACTGCCAGGCCCTGCAAATGGGAAAAACCTATGTGATCAGTGTGAATGAAGAAGGCTACCGTCCGTATTATAAAACGCTTAAACTTACCAGCGATACCTTACCTGACATTCTGCAAATGGACATCCGGCTTCGTCAGCCCGGTATTACCGATACGTTATTCAGGGGAAGTGTATTCCTGGATAGCACCCATTTTCATTTAGATTCATTGTATTACCCGTTGCTCGACAGTATGGGGAAAGCCTTTCCTGCATGGGCAGAAGACAGTGCACATATACAAATCCGCTTAACAGCCTTCACCAGCTGGCGCGATAGTGAACAACACCCTGCTGTTCCACAGGATATTAAGGATGCACAACTCAAACTGAATCTGGTGAAAAAACAACTGAACGACCGAAAAATCCCATACTGGTACATGACACAGGCTATACTGCCGTCTACAAAAAAGGAAGAACCTGAACAGAAACCCCTTTCAGATCAAATCGATATTCTGGTGGTAGAAGAATACTAATGCGCGTGAACATGTAAACAGAATAATAAGGATGAAAAGATAGAATACGGATCCTTGCTTGTACAGTACATTTGTTTCTCATGCTAAAGACCTTTCGATTCTGGCTCTCCATTTTACTTTCACTTTTAGCAGGAAGTGTTTTTATTCTCTCTTCCATTTCGAAATTCCCATCGCTGGAAAATTTTGGCTGGACCATAGTTGAAACCTTACC
>CAYWKR010000328.1:0-3057 GCA_964458785.1 uncultured Bifidobacterium sp.
CGGTTTCATCCCAAATGGGGAATCGATCTTCAGCAGGTCAGCAACACCGGCAAAGTATTTATGAATTATGGCATTGATACCCGGGGACAAAAAGAGTACATTTTAAAATACCGCTTAAACACAACACATGCTGTCAGCACCACACTCAGTGTAAAAAGCGGCGAACGATCCTTTTACTCTTCATTTTTAGAAAACAGAAGTTATGTGATCCGGTATATGCAACTGGAGCCTTTGTTGAACTGGATGACCTATAAAAACAGATTTCGGATTCAACTGGGTTATCGTTACGACGACCGGAAGAACAGTACTGTATATGGAAATGAAACAGCCTTTGCGCATTACCTGTTGAATGAACTCCGTTACAATTTACCTTCAGCAGGATTAATACAAATGCGATTTACCTATGCCAATATAAAATTCCGGGGTGAACCGAACAGCGGTGTGGGGTATGCCTTACTGGATGGACTGAGTCCCGGGAGTAACTGGCTTTGGCAGGTATCATTTAACCGGCGTCTTTCCAAACTGGTAGAAATGAGTCTGGAATATGAAGGGCGAAAATCAGGCAGCCAGTCTCTCATCCATACCGGCCGCGCAACCGTTCGAGCAGTCTTTTAATTTTTAATCCCCATTTGGTATCTTTACCCAAACGTATCTATGGCAGAATTCCGGTTTGATTATGATGTATTTCCCGACATGGAATCGATGCCGGAACCATTTAAACCATTGCTTGCGAAAGCCCGCGCATGTTGCCTTACAGCGTATGCCCCGTATTCCGGATTTAATGTAGGTGCCGCCGTACTGCTCGAAAATGGATCTGTAATACCTGGAGTCAATATCGAAAACGCTTCCTATCCGGTTGGAATTTGTGCCGAACGAAGTGCATTATCGGCTGCTATTTCACAGTTTCCTGATCAGAAAATTAATGCTATTGCTATCAGTTATGATACATCCTCCGGGGCCGGTATTCCGGTATTCCCTTGTGGCATGTGCCGGCAGTTTTTGGCTGAATGTGAAGACCGGAATGCGGCTCCAATTCCTGTGATTCTTTCGGGGCAACACGGACAGGTGATTTTAATCCGTTCGGTATTGCAATTGCTGCCCTTTCATTTCAGTGGTACCGACCTGAGTTAATACCGGTTCGGTTGCTGTTTTCCGACTTAACGCATCCCAATGATAAATATCCCGGTGATATATCATTCGTCCAGCACTATCAGGGGTATTGGTCAGGTACACAATATAAACGTCCAGCATTTTTTCGTAAGGCACATACATGGTTTTTCTGCGCTTGCAGATGGAATCAATTTTCGATAAACTGTACTTGGTACTATCGGCTAAGAGGAATGCTGCAAATTCTTTGGGATGATGAACCCGTATACAACCCGAACTGTAAGCCCTGTAGAATTTCACAAAATCATCGCGATGGGGCGTATCATGTAGGTAAATGGACCATGGATTGGGAAGATTGAATTTTACTTCGCCCAAACTACTCCGGTAGCCAGGCGACTGACCGATGGAATACCGTTTGATCGTGGCCAGATTTATTTGTGATGCCGGAACTACATGGCCGGATCGGTCGTACACCCGTAATCCCTTTCGTTTAAGATAAGACACTCCCCGACGGGCAATACCCGGTATCACTTCTTCACGCATAATGGTTGGCGGCACGGTCCACGGCGGACTAAACACAATATTCTTTAGCCGGGCACAAAGCATGGTGGTAGGTCGCGAAGGACGCCCCACAACCACTCGCATAGTAAATTCTGTTTGGTTATGATCCCGGTAATCCAATTCCATACGGGGAACATCTACCCAGATATAAGGTTGACGAAAATGATGCGGCATCATTCTCATGCGTTCCATATTAATAGCTACTTGTTCCATCCGGTCGGCTAACGAACGGTTGAGTAACGACATGGTGGTTGAATCAGGCCGGGCGGTCCTTCGTATTCCATTCAGAAACTGAAAATCACTGAGTGCTTTTTCAATGGAAGCATCCCACCGGCTGCCGGCACTATCGATGTTGTTGCCCGGTATCAGGAAGTGCAGGCGCTTACGCAACCCTTGCACCCAGGAAAACGTGTCGCCTGTATGCAGACTGTCCTGTACCGGAAGCAGGACCGGGAATACAGAATCACGATATGGATACCATTGTTTATATTCCTGCAGGTACGACTGGTAATAAGGATGATCGGGTCGAAAGGATTTCAGCAATGTTGCGGAATCGCCTTTACAAAGTTCGTTGTAAACCAGTTTATGAACCTGAAGGGCCGTGTCATTCGGAAGCTTCCAGTACTTCGCATGCTGAGGATAAGCCCCGGAACCATACAGTAATTTTTCAGCGCTTTGTAATACCGAAAGCGACATAGCCAGTTCATAATGAATAAGCCCGTGCAGGTTGTTCTTTTTTCTTTTCAGGGCAAGCATTTGTTTGCTTAAGGTATCCTTTCCAAACGATTCCGGATTCAGCCCATCATAGAGTAATTCTTCCAGCGACAGCAGCCATTTCTTCGCAAATGCATTACATCCGGTGTCGCTGACCCAAAAAGCCTTCCCCTGATGCCATTGATACATGAGTTTCAGATACCTGTTCTGTGCAGAGTCGGCTCCTGGAACCTGCGATGAATCCAATGCAAAGCGATTTAATGAATCGGTAATGGCATCTGACTGAGAGCCATCAAGCACCTGAAATAATTTACGGGTATTGAACTGTGGAAAGGAAGGCATATCCGTATTGCACGAACTGATGACTAAAACAGAAAAAATACTACTCAGTTGGATGAAACGGGAGACCCGCCCGGATGGCCACATACCGTACAAACCTACATTAATTTCAAGAAGCATGATTATTTTTATCATCGAAGCAAGGCAGAACTTTCCCCATATTTTAAACCCCGGGAAGAGGTATTAGTCTGTGCGCAAATTTTTTTATGGCAGAAACCCGTCCTGAAACCCTGAGTGATGAAGAAATAATGAAGTTATTCAGGGATGAAGCTACCCGGGAAAAAGCCTTTGGTATTCTGGTTCGAAAATATCAGGAACGTTTATACTGGCATATCC
>CAYWKR010000329.1:0-3050 GCA_964458785.1 uncultured Bifidobacterium sp.
CTGAACGATTGCGAAGGCATACGCATTCTGGCTAAACTGCACAATGCCACTGAAGCCAGGGAATGGCTTTCGCAGAATAGTTGCGACCTCCTTTTTCTGGATATCAATATGCCGGGTGAAACCGGTTTCGACCTGTTAAAAAGTTTACCCGACACCCCCTTCAAGGTGATTTTTTTTTTTTTTTTTTCGGAATATTCGCTACAGGCTATTAAAGCTAGTGCAGTTGACTATATTCTGAAACCGGTAAAAATTCAGGACCTTCAGGAGGCACTTGAAAAAGTAAAAAAAATGCTGGGTAACCAAATGGCATTACAACAGAGTCAGTATTTATTACAACAATTACTGCAAACCGGTAATTTTCAATCCCCCCCGAAAAAAATTGCCCTACCTCAGCTGGGTGGAATTATATATGTGGAGGTAGATGAAATTGTTTCGCTGGAAGCAGACGGCAATTATACCGTGATTCATAAAACCGATAAGCAAAAACTGGTGGTCTCCAAATCGCTGAAAGAGTTTGATGACCTTCTTGATCAGCATCAGTTCAGCAGAATTCATAAATCCTATATCATTAATATTCAGTATGTGAAAGAATACAGTACCGTAGAAGGTGCTGTGGTGAAAATGACGGATGGTAATGAATGGAGTATCAGCCGGAGACAACTGGAACATTTCATGAATCAAATGGATCAGCACAGTTTACGTTTCCGAAAACACTGAACCTGCGAGGCAGAATAATATAGTATAGCGTGCGCTTTTTTCTCTTCCGGCTTTCTTTTTTGCTTCTGAGTTTTACGGCTCAGGCCCAGACCGACAGCTTGTACCATCTGGGCATCAAAGAAGGATTACCCAGTGAAGTGGTTTATCAGAGTCTCGAAGACCGGGAAGGATATTTATGGCTGGCTACCGATCAGGGGGTAGTGCGTTACGATGGACGTAAATGTCAATGGTTTGGCAAAGCTGAAGGGGTTCCCGATAATGAAGTACTGAAACTCAGTATCGAAAACAACGGACGGATTTGGATACATTGCTATAACGATGCCGTTGCCTTTTTTGATCCCCTGCGTTTCCGCTTTGTTGAATTAAAATCACTTACCCGCTATAAAATTCAAAGAATGCAACCCCTGGATTCGGGAGGTATGTTATTTGAAACCAAAAAGGGTTCGGTTCTTTTACGAAGCGACCGCTTGCCTTTACCCGAGTGGTATATATATCCTCAGCAACATTATTTTGTTGAAAAGCAAAACACAATCTTTACCTATCGGTTCATCAAGCGGCAACACCATACCCTTTTACTGATCGAAACAAAAACAGCATCCGGTTTTCAACCCTTCCGAAAAATACAGTTGCCTCCTTCTGACTATATCCCCTATTGTTACCGGAATACATTGTATCTGTTTACCAAAGGCACAAAAAATTATCTCACCCTTTCGGCTAACAATCTGAATGCTCCGGTAATGTACCACCATTTCGATCATCCGTATTATATGCATCATTTCAATGGCGATACCCTGAGTCTGTATATCCGTTCCCGCGACGATCAGACTCAAAAGGACCATATCCAGTGCATTCAGTACAATATTAAAAATGAACAATACCTGCGTACTATCGATTTCAAACACCTGATATTTCATGTACTGAACGATAGCAAAGGCAACTTACGTTTGAGTACCCTCGATGCCGGAATGCTTTGGATTCCTGCCGAAAAGCCACTCAAACAAATCATGCCACCAGCTTATGCTAACGTAAATTTCTATAGTGTATGTATCTCTGATGGCAAGCTGCTTGCCGGAAACGATAAAGGTGAAGTGGTAGAATGGAACGAAGGGAATAGCATAACACATACAGTGAAGCAAAATGGTAAAATTGAATGGCAGCGGAATGTGGTATGCCGCGGAAAGGATGTGTTTACTTTCAGCGATGGGGGCATCTTCTATCAATATGAAAAAGAAATAAAAGATGAACAGAACCGGAGTGTAGACTCCAAAGTGATTGCACAAACCAAAGGACCTGTTGTATTCTCAGGTTCCGAGAAAGGATTGCATTGGCTGAATACAAGCAGTAAACAATGCACCTCCTGGCCCGAAGTACAATTTGCTGTTCATGCATTAAGCGTTACTGATGACAATATGCTGTATCTGGGATCTGCTGACGGCTTATACCAATTAAACACCACCACCGGCAGTAAACCAGTGGCTATGGACATACCAGAGCTTCGTCAACGCATTACCTCTTTATGCAACAGGGGTCACTGGCTATGGGTGGCTACCGCTACTGATGGTTTATATGGATTGTATAACGGGAAAATCCGGATACACCTGGATGAACGAAGCGGATTACTGAGTAATAATCTGCAGTATGTGTGTAATGGAAGTCCGTCACAACTCTGGGTAGCCGGAAATCTCGGTGTTTCAAAAATTATATATGAGGAATCCGATTCTCCGATACGCCTTATTCAAAACATCAGCGAAATCGACGGGCTGACGGCCAATCCGGTAAATCAGATGTGCTATGATAACGGCTATGTATACGCAGCCACCAATGCAGGAGTTTGCCGTATTCCGGAAGCGATACCGGTTCCGGAATTAAAAGTCAATATCAGTGGGGTTCGCATTAATCAGCAACCACAACTGATACAGAACCATTACGATTTAGGTAGTCAGGAAAAAAATATTCAACTGCAATTCAGCGCTTCCGATCTGAATGGATACTTCAAACAGGTGGCCTATTCTTTAAATGAAGGGAAAAACTGGAACCTGTTGGAATCCGGAACCCTGAATCTGGAATTGGAAAGTGGTTTACATACTGTTTGGGTACGGGCGATTGACCTGAACAAACATCCCGGTAAAAGTATTCGTATACTCTCGTTCGACATTGCCACACCCTACTGGAAACGAGTTTGGTTCTGGATTCTTGTGAGTGTTTTCATTCAGGCCATTGCAGGTGCATTGCTTTACCGGCGTCGCAAACAAAAAGAACTGGAACGGCAAAAAACAGAAACAGCAAGAGCCCAACTGGCTGCATTAGAACAGCAGGCCTTTGTTTCGCTGATG
>CAYWKR010000330.1:0-3042 GCA_964458785.1 uncultured Bifidobacterium sp.
TTGCGGCCCGTCGTGAACTGGCTTCTCCCTTGTCGGAATTTATGGGTATTGGAATTCTCAGTATCATCATTTGGTTTGGTGGCAATATGGCGTTACGCCAGCCCGCAGAAATTGAACCGGGCATGTTTATCATGTTCATTTCCTTATTTTATTTTCTGATTAATCCCCTGAAAGTATTATCGTAGATTTTTTACAACCTGCATTAGGGTAGTGCTGCTCTGGAACGGATCCAGCGAATACTTCATGCCGAAAACCCCATTCAGAACCGAAGCGGGGCCAGGGCCATTCAAGGGTTTGAAAAGGAAATTGAATTCCGGAATGTGTGTTTTTCGTATGAAGGCAAGGAGGTATTGAGGAATATCAATTTAAAAATTAAAAAGGGACAATCGCTGGCTCTCGTGGGTGCTTCAGGAGCCGGTAAGAGTACACTCGTTGATCTGATCCCCCGGTTTCACGATGTGGATTCCGGATCGATACTGATAGATGGTACCGATATACGCGATTACCGGATCGAAGACCTTCGGGCTTTGATGGGTATAGTATCGCAGGAGCCTGTACTTTTTCATGATACCATTGAACGGAATATTGCTTTAGGTACCGAACAGGCCGATCCAGAACGGGTGAAGCAGGCCGCACGTGTTGCCAATGCCCATGAATTTATTGTACAAAAGGAAGAAGGATATCAGACCCAGGCCGGTGATCGGGGCGGGCGACTGAGCGGCGGGGAAAAGCAACGTATTACTATAGCCCGGGCTGTGTATAAGAATCCGCCGGTTCTTATCCTCGACGAAGCAACCTCTTCGCTGGATACGGTGAGTGAACGTCAGGTACAGGAGGCTATTTATCAGTTGATGAAAAACCGCACTTCGGTCGTCATTGCCCATCGCTTATCAACAGTTCAGCATGCCGATGAAATTGTGGTGTTAGACAAGGGGGAAATTGCAGAACGGGGATCCCATGCTGATCTGATGGCGCAAAATGGAATCTATACACGATTGGTTTCCATGCAACAGGTGCTAACCGATTAGCCTTTGCATAAAGGTTTGTTTCTTCAGGCATTCACTCTATATTTGATGCCGTAATACACGTATCTATATGAAATCATTATTGCTTTCTGCCGCCGCCTTGTTATTGCTTCTTGCCGGAACATCCTGTAATAAAACCTATACCTGTTCCTGTACTTTTCCGGATGCCTCCAAAAATTTTGATGTAAAACTGGAATCGATGCGGAAAAATGATGCCCGTACAGTATGCGACGATTACAGTCAGTTTGTTGGAAACTGCGCACTGAAATAATCAGTAGCCATACTTTTCTTTCCAGCGTATTTTCAGAAATTTTCTGATCTCCTCTTCCCGTGCATTTTGTCCGGGTTCATATAATGTGGTATTCATCAAAGCATCAGGTAAAAATTCCTGTCCCGAAAAATTCATTGCTTCATGATGATCGTACTTATAATTACGTCCATACTGTAAATCTTTCATGAGGGGAGTCACTGCATTCCGGATGGAAAGGGGAACGGGCAGATCACCGCTTTTGGATACCAGGGCTGCAGCCTGTTCAATGGCCATATACGAGCTGTTGCTTTTAATACTTGTTGCCAGATAGATGGCACATTGCGATAAAATAATACGGCATTCCGGGAACCCGATTTTTAACACAGCTTCGTAGGCAGCATTGGCTAACAGAAGGGCATTTGGATTTGCATTGCCAATGTCTTCACTGGCAAAAATCAACATTCTTCGTGCAATAAATCCCGGGTCTTCTCCCCCGGCAATCATTCGTGCCAGCCAGTATACAGCCGCATTCGGATCGCTGCCACGCATACTTTTTATAAAGGCTGAAATGATATCGTAATGCTGTTCTCCTTTTTTATCGTAAAAAGCCATGCGTTGCTGAGCGGCCGCCAATACCTTTTCGTTATTGATCCGAATAGGCACTTGTCCTTCCTGCAAATGAACCACCAGTTCAAGCAGATTTAAAAGTTTACGGGCATCTCCACCGGAAAGACGTATCAGGGCATCCTCTTCTTCAAGTTCAATGCTATGCTGTGACAAGTAAACATCTTCAGCGATGGCTTTCAGTATCAGGGTCCTAAGATCTTCTTCACGAAGGGGTTTGAGAACAAAAACCTGGCATCGGCTCAGTAAGGCCGCATTCACTTCAAATGATGGGTTTTCGGTAGTAGCACCAATCAGGGTAATCCACCCTTTCTCAACCGCACCTAAAAGTGCATCCTGCTGCGATTTATTGAAGCGGTGAATTTCATCGATAAATAAAATGGTGCCGGTACTTTCTTTCGATCGTTCAATTACATCCCGAACCTCCTTTACACCGCTGCTGATGGCACTGAGCATAAAAAAGGGACGGGCCAGTTGCATGGCAATTACATGAGCCATGGTGGTTTTTCCTACACCGGGAGGCCCCCAAAGTATCATGGAAGGAATAAGGCCATGGTTTATGGCCTGCCGGAGAATATGG
Organism: uncultured Bifidobacterium sp.; assembly: GCA_964458785.1. Classification (GTDB taxonomy): domain Bacteria; phylum Bacteroidota; class Bacteroidia; order Chitinophagales; family Chitinophagaceae; genus OLB11. The sequence goes on from CAYWKR010000330.1 coordinate 2,480, forward strand.
TCTTTGCCGAAAATATGTTCTTGCCCGATAATCTGGTCGGGATGGGAAGGACGCATACGTTCAGCCAGGGGAGTCATGGCTCAAAGATATTTCACCCGAAACGCTTTCGGCATAAGATTAGCCGCATTAGCCGAATATTTTTTTGTTTTCTTTCTTAAAAGGGAATTGTTTGTAGCTTTCGAAAAATTTTTCACATGCATAAACTGCTTTCGCTGATTCTTCTATCCGGATTGTTTTTCCTGATTGCCTGTAGTAAAGGGCCCGGTGTGGGTGGCCGTGCCAGCATTAAAGGCAGGGTATATGCTCACAATTACAGTAATTCTTTTGTACTGAACGATTCGGGATATCTGGGTGGTCAGAAGGTGTATATCCGGTATGGCGATCAACCGGGTGTGGGGGATGATGTAGATACCGATAATGAAGGCTATTACTACTTTCCTTACCTGAGAAAAGGAACATATACAGTTTATGTATATTCCAAGCAATTAAACAACAATACACTGGATACCGCCATTATACAACAGGTAGAAATTGACGAACGTAAACAGGAATTGATTCTTCCC
>CAYWKR010000331.1:0-3039 GCA_964458785.1 uncultured Bifidobacterium sp.
GTGTCGCCATTTATGTGGATGGCCCGCACCATGAGTTTGAAACCCGTAAAGAACAAGATTCCTAAAATTGTTTATCAGAAGGGAGAAAAACCGGAAAGTTAAGAATGGCTATTTCAGTTGTTCGGCAATGCGGATACCATCTAAAGCAGCACTGACAATTCCGCCGGCATAACCAGCTCCTTCAGCACAGGGATAGAAATTGTTTAGCTGCGGATGATACAAGAATTCTTTATGGCGGGGTATTCGAACCGGTGAACTGGTACGACTTTCACAGGCCACCACCACAGCTTCCTGACTCACAAAACCTTTCATGCGCTTATTAAAATACTGAAAAGCTTTTTGCAACGCGTTATAGACATTTTCAGGCAGAACATCGTGTAATAAAGCCGATTGTACACCGGGAAGATAAGAACAGGCTGGCAGACTTGCACTTCTACTTCGTGTTACAAAATCGCTGATTCGCTGGGCCGGTGCTTTGAAAAGTCCACCCCCTTGTTCAAATGCCCTTCGCTCAATGGCATACTGATATTCCAATCCCGCCAGTGGATGTTCGGAAGCAAAATCCCTTTGATCGACTGTAACTACCATACCACTGTTAGCCCATACATTGTTTCGTTTTGAAGGACTCCAGCCATTCACCACCAAAGCCCCCTGACGGGTAGAAGCCGGTGCAATGATTCCTCCCGGACACATACAGAATGAAAAAACACCCCGTTCATTGACCTGATTGACCAGACTATAACTGGCCGGTGGAAGCAATGAATCGCGAACAGTACAATGATACTGAATCTGATCAATGAGTGCCTGAGGATGCTCAACACGCACACCTAAGGCAAAGGGTTTACTTTCAATGGCAATCTTCCTTCGGAATAATAACTCATATATATCGTGCGCCGAATGACCAGTAGCGAGTACCAGATGTTCTACCGGTACCGTTTCGTTTTCATTCAATGTAATCTGCGTCACCCGGTTTCCTGAATAGTTAATATCGGTCAGTTTCTTTTCGAAATAAATTTCACCTCCACATTCCAAAATTTTCATTCTGATTCGTTCGATCAGAGCAGGTAACTTGTTCGTACCAATATGTGGATGTGCTTCATACAATATTTCTTCTCCGGCTCCGAAAGCATGCAAACATTCCAGTACCCATTGCACATTTCCTCTTTTGGTACTTCGGGTATAGAGTTTCCCGTCACTGTACGTACCGGCTCCTCCTTCACCAAAACAGTAATTGCTTTCTTCATTCAAAACACCCTCCTTATTCAGAATGGCGAGATCCCGCCTGCGTTCCCTCACCATTTTACCCCGTTCGAAAAGTACCGGTTTCAAACCCGATTCTATACAACGAAGGGCACAAAACAATCCGGCCGGACCGGCACCAATAATATGTACTTCCTTGCCTTGTTGCACCCACTGTTCATTTATTCCATAGTGTTTTTCAGGAAGCGGTTCCCGTATAAAAACCTGCACCCGTAGTACGAATCGGACAGGTTGTTTACGGGCATCGAGCGATTTTCGCAGAATTTGAAATTCAAACGGAACACCTTCCGCTTCCACTAGTTGCTGCCGGATATTTTGCCGGAGCCATTCATTGGAAGACATCGTTTCGGGGGAAACTTCTAATTCAATTTCACGAATCATAATAGCAGGCTTCAAATATAAAAAGATTCATTAGCGGCTGACTATATTTGAGCGAATGAAAAAAACCGGGATCGTTTTAGTAACCTCTTTGCTGGCTTTCAGTTGTTATCTGCTGGAAGTAGGTATAGGAAAGTTCCCGGCTATGGCACGTATTGTAAATCCTTTCAGTGGATGCTGGCGCAATGCGATCACAGAATCCACCCAGGCAGAACATCTGTTTATTAATGGCATGAAGGATACCGTGGATATTTGCTTCGACGATCGGCTGGTACCTCATCTTTTTGCCCGAAACGCCCCGGATGCCTTTTTTATTCAGGGCTATTTACATGCCCGCTATCGTTTGTGGCAAATGGATATGACTGCCCGTTTAGCCGGTGGAAGACTGAGCGAAGTGGCAGGTAAAAAAACACTGGCTTCCGACCGGAATATGCGTCGAAAAGGAATGGTATGGGGTGCAAAACAGTCATTACAATCGATGCAACAGGATTCCATGTCTTCGATGGCATTGCGGGCATATACCCTGGGTGTTAATCAATGGATAGCATCACTGAATCAGGCTACACTGCCACTTGAATACAAGTTAATGGGCTTTGAACCGGAAGCGTGGACTTCTTTGAAAACCTGCCTGATTATGAAGTTCATGGCTGATAAACTGAGTGGAAAAACCGAAGACTTCGAACTTTCTGTAGCTCGCCAACTCTTTGGAAAAGAATTTGATCTTCTTTATCCGGAACATATGGATGTTGAATATCCTGTGATCCCCGGATCAGATGGCTCCGGCAGAAAGACACCAACCGGTTTTCAGTTGCACGACACGATTCATCTGTCATCCAATACCTCAGATGAAAATATCGATGCCTATTCCGATGCCTTAGGAAGTAATAACTGGGCTATTTCAGGAAAAAAATCGAAAAGCGGTAAACCTATTTTATGTAATGATCCCCATCTTCCGCTGAATCTTCCTTCGATTTGGTACGAAAATCAACTACACTTTCCGGGATGCAATGTGTATGGAGTTTCATTACCCGGGGCACCCGCCGTGGTGATCGGTTTCAACGATAGTATTGCCTGGGGGTTTACTAATGGATATCGTGATGTAAAAGATTATTACCGGCTTAAATGGATAAGTACCCCCTACCCGGGATTTCAAAACGGCCAACAAGTGGAAGCCGTTCATTTGCAAAAGGAAATTATATACATCCGCAACGAAAAACCATTCACCGATTCGGTGTACTATACTTCAGTGGGGCCTGTTCAATACGATCCTTCATTTCCAAAACCCGGATTTGAAAACGATTACTTTGCTATGCAATGGATGGGCCACAGAGGAAGCAATGAACTGAAATCGTTGCTGCTGTTAAATCAAGCAACCAACTATACATCCTTTGTTCACGCCAT
>CAYWKR010000332.1:0-3029 GCA_964458785.1 uncultured Bifidobacterium sp.
TTCCATAAAAATTAATTTAGGGCGTAAATGTAAGTCATTCAGAGAGAATGAAACCGGACATATCGATTTGGAATCCTCGGAATTTTATTTACATTAGTACAAACATTGCGTCATGCTTGAAGATCTCATTCCCAACACTACCGGATTACAGGCTGGTTCCGGTTGCATACTGATTTCTGAACCCACCATGCAGGACAACAGTTTTAGCCGCACGGTAGTGTATATGTGCTTTCACGATGCCAAAGAAAGCGTGGGGTTTATACAAAACCGCAAAGCGAATGAAACACTCGATCAATTAGTACAGCATTTATCGGCCCCGGTTTTTCCGGTGTTTATTGGCGGACCGGTAGGACTTGATTCATTGCACATGATTCACAGTGTTCCTGAATTGATTGGTGGCGATGAAGTGAAAGATGGTATCTATTGGGGAGGCGATATTGAATCGGCGTTCGAACATATTTTATTGGGTCGCATTCATACCGGAAATTGTAAATTCTTTATCGGGTATTCGGGCTGGGGCGAAGGACAATTAGATGCCGAACTGGATATGCATGCCTGGCTGGTTTCAGAAGCCAATAAAAATTTATTGTTTGCCACTAATCCTGAAACACAATGGCATCAGGCGATAGGGGCGCTAGGGAAACGATTCAGTCCCTTATTAAATATCCCGCTGCGTCCTGAATTGAATTAATGGGTTCAGTAGTTTTTTTCTGTTAGCAAATATTGCGTCACGTAATCGAAAACCCCATCCTGTAGCGAGGTGAAGGGTGCAGAATATCCTGCAGTTTGTAATTTCTCCATTTCGGCACAGGTATAATATTGGTACTTGTCGCGGATGTCGATCGGGGTGTCAATAAATTCGATGGATTCAGGAACCTGCATAGCCTGAAATACCGATCGGGCCAGATGCAGAAATGTTTCAGCTTTCCCGGTGCCCAGGTTATAGATGCCATGAGGTGCAGTGCCTTTCATAAGCCAGTGTATAACCGAAAGCACATCCTTCACATATATGAAGTCTCTGAGCTGTTCACCATCTTTAAAATCCGGGTGATGCGATCGGAACAGTTTTAAATATCCTTGTTGTCTGATCTGATGATACGCATGAAATATCACAGACGCCATCCGTTTCTTATGGTATTCATTGGGGCCATACACATTGAAGAATTTTAGTCCATACCAGAAAGGGGGATGCTCGTGCTGTGAAAGAACAAATTCATCGAAGCGTTGTTTCGACCATCCATAGGGATTTAATGGTTTCAGCTGTGGAATCAGACGGTGGTCATCGCTGTATCCCGATTCGCCATGCCCATAGGTTGCAGCGGAGGAAGCATAAATGAGAGGGATTTGATCACTACAGCAAAGGGCCCAGAGTTGTTTTGAAAATTCAAGATTCAGTTTTTGATGAATAGCTTCATCCATTTCAGTAGTATCGGTTCTGGCCCCGAGATGGATAATCAATGCAGGTTTGGGAAATTGATTCCACCGGTTAAAAATTTCGTTTCTTGAAATGTATATTACCTCCGTCAGCGATTCATAATTTGTTTTCTTTTCCGGAAGGGTAAAATCATCGCACAGCATCAGGTTGGGGTAACCCATTCGGTGCAGGGAATGTGCCATACAACTTCCGATAAAACCGGCAGCACCTGTAATTAAAATGCTTTGTTGCGTATTCAATACAAATTATTTACGTCAAATGTAACACGAAGTCCTCCATTTGCATATCTAGACAGAAGAAGTAGATTTACCATTTAAATTTTATATATGGCTTCTATCCGCTTGCGACTTACCCTGATGAGTTTTTTACAATTCTTTATTTGGGGATCCTGGTTGATTACCGTGGGAAATTACTGGTTCGGCACGCTACACTGGAATGGTGCTGAGTTTGGGGCTATTTTTTCTACCCTGGGATTATCCTCACTCTTTATGCCTGCCCTCATGGGAATTGTGGCCGATCGCTGGATGAATGCCGAACGGGTGTATGGTCTGCTGCATATTTTGGGAGGATTAGCGCTTGCCTTCATACCGCAGGTTCAACATGCCAGCGCCTTTTTCTGGGTCATTTTTGCGGCCATGATCTGTTATATGCCCACCATTTCACTCAGCAATTCGATAGCGTATAGCATTTTAAAGAATAATCAACTGGATGTGGTAAAAGTGTTTCCACCCATCCGCGTTTGGGGTACCATAGGATTTATCGTAGCCATGTGGGTTACTAACCTGAGTGGGAATAAGGCCAGTGCCAATATGTTTTACATAGCGGCCGTTTCGGCCATTTTATTGGGTTTGTATTCGTTCACTTTGCCTCCTTGTAAACCCGCTCACCGCGTGCAGGCGCATAGCAGTTTGATTGATGTATTAGGGCTCAGAGCCTTCCGCTTGTTTTCGAATTTGAAAATGGCGCTCTTCTTTATCTTCTCCATGTTTTTAGGAGCAGCCCTTCAGTTAACCAATATGTATGGCGATACTTTTTTATCGGAATTTGCTTCCATGCCACAATATGCCGATTCGCTGGCAGTAAAGTATTCCACCCTGATTATGTCGGTTTCTCAGATTTCAGAAACGCTCTTCATCCTGGCCATTCCATTTTTTCTGAAGCGCTTCGGAATCAAGCAGGTGATGTTGTTTAGCATGTTAGCCTGGGTTCTCCGCTTTGGCTTATTTGCCTATGGTAATCCGGGCGACGGCTTATGGATGATTGTGCTCTCGTGTATTGTATATGGTATGGCTTTCGACTTCTTCAATATCTCCGGATCCTTATTTGTTGAAACGAATACCGACGACACCATCCGAAGTAGTGCTCAGGGCGTTTTTATGATGATGACCAATGGCGTAGGAGCGATGTTGGGAAGTTCGGTGAGTGGCTATATGATTGACCGTTACTTTACAGTGGATGGCACGAAACAATGGCATGGCATCTGGCTCAGTTTTAGTGTGTACGCCCTTCTGATAGCTATTGCCTTTGCACTGGTATTCCGCCACCGGCATGAACGAAATCAGGAGTCAGGGTCCTGAGCCGACTTTTTACCATA
>CAYWKR010000333.1:0-3001 GCA_964458785.1 uncultured Bifidobacterium sp.
CATCGCAGGAAATTTCCGGCATTATGTGCAGCGTACAGTTTGTTATTGATATGATCGTAATCAAAAGGGTTTATAAATTGTCCCGCTGTTGAAGAAAGATTGACACTGGACCAGGTATTGCCTCCGTCGGTACTTCTACGGTATTGATTATATACATACGATGCAAACTGATACTGAGGTTGATTTTGATCGATAGCTACAAAACCACCATCCCCACCTGTGACTTCTACCGTAGAACCTAATCCCGCGAGTGTGAACTGATGGGTTCCATTATCCTGAGCACCGGCAAGAAAATAATGAGTTGCAGTAGGATGAATCGCCACAGAATAAAATTGCTTGATTCGCAGTCCTGCATTCCGGTCACGAATCGTAGTACCCTTGTTCGATGAAAAATGAACACCGCCATCGCATGCAAAAAGAAGTTTATTCCCGTTATCGTACCAAACAATATCATGAATGTCGGCATGCACGTATTGTCCGGTAGTACCTACCCAATTCGAAATTTTTGTCCATGTACTGCCTCCATTGGTAGTTTTATAATTATTCAACCCGCCTACAATACAGGTATTTGTATTCGACGGATCGATGCCAATAGCCAGCGAATACCAGCCTTGCGAACTGGCCCAACCACTACTGGGTTGTCCTGAAGTAGCCGTCCAGTTCATGCCTCCGTCGGTGGATTTGTAGATAGTTGGAACTTCGTAATTAGCATCAGCCGGACATGCATATAAGGTATTGCCGGAACAGGCAATTTCGGCCCGCATAGCATAGGATGGGAAAGGGGTAACCGGTGCGTTCCAACCACTGGAACTTGTTACTGAAGCAGGACTATTCGTATACCGATAGCTTTGTGTACTGAAGATACCAGCTACCACATGCATTCTACCTGTTGAACTCAGTTCCAGGTCGCAAATATTGTTGCCCATTCCGGAAGGCGTGATCGTTCCCCAGGTGGCACCACCGTCAGTGGAACGAAGTAAGCCATTGCCACGGGTTGCCAGATAGATATTTCCTGATGCGTCGCAGAGAATTCGGGTACAATAGGTGTACAACGATGTAGAAGACAACTGACTCCAGGTAACCCCATGATCACTGCTTTTGAATACACCGGCTCCGGCAACTGCATCTGCATTAAAGTACGATTCTCCGGTACAGAAGTACATTATATTCGTATTGGCAGGATCCTGACAAATATCTGATACTGCCAGATTGCTGAGATAATCATTTACGAGAATCCAGTTGGCTGGTGCAGTGGTAATATCGTTACTTTTCCATATCCCACCATCGACACCACCCACCCATACCGTTTTACCGGTTGCATCGGCAAGGTCGACCCAAATAGCCCTGATTCGTCCAGCGGTTATACCATTATTCGCTCTGGTATTTCCATTACTGCTTCCGGGAATATCAGAATCAGGCCCCCGTTCGGTCCAGCTCAGTGCCGATGTTCTTGCTGCTGTTTGAGAATAAAATTCTGACGCTTGTTTGGTCTCCAGCAAAGCCTGCCAATAAGCATTTACAGGAATCTGTTGAGTGTATGGATTCCGGATTCGCTCCCATTCAAATTCAGCCCGTTCCTCGATTTCTGAAGAATGCTCATTTTGTATGGATTGCCCGGTAACAATCTTACCTGTTGCAGTAAAAAGTAACAGAATAAAATAAATTTGGATGGAGGGGGCCTTAAAATAAAAACAAATGGAATTGAGGATGGCTAACATGAAACAAAAATACAGAAGTAAAAAATGCCTTCCATTCAAAGGGATTCAAATTCCCAGGCACTCTGATACTCGCCATACGCTTCAATATAGGAGAGCAGTTGACGGTAAAAGGAATCACTCCCAAGGGTTGCACCATCGCCTACAATAATCAATCGTTCTTTAGCCCGGGTAATAGCCACATTCATTCTCCGGTAATCTTTAAGAAAGCCAATCTGACCTTCCTCATTGGAACGCACCAGCGTAAGAAGAATACCTTCTGCTTCCTGCCCCTGAAAACTATCGATCGTAGATACTCTCAAATGAGGAAATTTTTCTTTCGCCATGGTGCATTGACCGGCATAAGGTGATATCAGAACCCAGGACCGCTTTTCTTCCTGTTGCAGAACCTGTTCAAGTAGTTCCAGTTCCGTACGGTTAAATAAACTATTCCCCTGACTTTCTCTTTCTTCATTTGCGAGAAATCCAGCAGTATCTATAAATCGGATTCGTTTTTCAGGAGCTTCATTTCTGATGCTTTTAAGACGCCCATCGTAAAACCAGGCCGACGAAAAACCGGCAATACTTTCGTGCATTCTGTACTGAGTATCCAGAAAACAATGATTGGGATGAAACAAACAAGCCTGCTCCAATACCGAAATGGCCAATCCCATTTGTGCGGCTTCATCGGAAAGTACCGTAGGTGGTAATTGAAACGGATCACCGGCCAGCACCCACCGTTTGGCTAAGGTAAAAATTAAGGCTGCAAGCGGAATACTGCATTGCCCGGCTTCATCAATAATCAGGGTATCATACGAAGCCGGCAAAAAACGAAGATCGGCTAAGGCAACCGGTGTTCCGATAATAACCCGGGCCGATGTAATCAGTCGCTCTTCTTCATACTGCAAGCGCTTTTTTATTTCCTGCCGTATCGAACGAACTTCTTTAAACAACAAATCCCGTTGTTCCCGTTCTGCCTTTCCAAATGAACGTTTATACTTATAGGCCATCTTGCGAAAGGCTTCAGCACGAATATGCAATTCCTTCAGTTCCTTCTTTATTTTCTGATCTGAAAGATGCCCTTCGAGGGTGAAAGGGAAAATATCATCCCCGACCTTTCCGGCATTCCCGGCACGAAAAACTGCAAGTTCATGTTTGGAAAGTAATCGTACCGCATGATCAGCAGCCGCATTGGAAGGCGTTGCAAATAAAACCTTCTTACCCTCCCTGACCAATTCAGCCACCGCCCTGCAAAGCGTGGTGGTTTTACCTGTTCCCGGAGGGCCATGAACAATACATAATCCATC
>CAYWKR010000334.1:0-2987 GCA_964458785.1 uncultured Bifidobacterium sp.
CATGCCGATTCTCCACCCTATACGCTGGTTTCCACCCAAAAGGTCGCCTTGTTTACCAATGGTACCATTCTGGTTACTTTTCCGGGCATTACAGGTTCCTATTATCTGGCAATCAGACATTCCAGCGCTGTTGAAACCTGGTCGGCGGTTCCAGTTGTATTGAGTGCGGTTCCTGCAGTATACGATTTTTCCAATGCACTGAATAAAGCCTTTGGTGATAATCTGGTTCAGGTGGATCCGGGTATCTATGCGTTTTATAATGGAGATATCAATCAGGATCAGAATATCGATCTTATTGATTTATCGGAAATGGAAATCCGCATTGCCAATTTCGAAACCTGTTTTTTACCCACCGACTTAAACGGAGATGGCAATACCGATCTTCTCGATTCGCCGCTGCTTGAAAATAATATCAGTCTGTTCGTATTTTCGAACCATCCCTGAATGCAATGAAAGCGTAAACAGTCCCCACCTGTATGAAACATCTTTTCATGTTATTGTGTATCGGTTTCCATTTTCAAGTAATGGGACAAGTTACCATACTGAATGAAAAATTTACCTCCTGTTCACCGGCTCTGCCTTCCGGATGGAGTCAGTATAATGTAACAGGCAGCGATATCTGGTCGTGTACCAGCAGTGGTTTTGGCGGGAATGGTGTATTTATGAACGGTTATAGTTCCAGTACATGGCATACCAATGAAGATTGGTTAATTACGCCGTGGATTGATCTTGGTACCTATCAGAATCCGGTTTTGGAATTCAAATCCCGTACTCAATATGCGGGCGACAGTTTGCAATTGCTTCTTTCCACCAACTATCCCGGTGCAGTTAATCCGAATGGCTATTCATGGCAGAATCTTCATCCGGAATGGCCCTTTGTATATTCCGATCAGTGGTTTTCATCCGGCCCCGTTTCCCTTAAAAACTTTACCTCTTCGCCTTTTTATCTGGGCTTCCGGTATACCTCCACAACCAGTAGTGCTGCCTATTGGAGATTGGATAATGTTCAGATTCGGGAAGATTCGTTACAACTGCAAAATCTATTTTTCAATCTGAATGAATGTTATTCCGGAACCTATACACCTTCAAAAAATACCACATTTACAGTATTCGGAAACTATACTCAGATGATGCTCTCTGTTTCAGCACCGTTTGAACTTTCATTGGATAATATCAATTTTTCAAACCAGCTGAATATTCCAACGCCTGTCAGTGGCATCGCTCAAAATCTTTATATCCGTATGTTTGGAGCTGCTCCCGGAAAAGTATATCATGATAGTATTCAGTTTACACTGGATGGACATACACAATCCGATCTGATATATCTGCTGGGAAGTACCTTACCCGATGAAAGTACATTACGTGTGGCTCAGTGGAATATGCGCTGGTGGGGCGATGAGGTAAATTGTACCTGCAATACCACAACGGCTTTTCAATTGGGCGCACAGGTGCTGAAGGATTTACATGCCGATCTGTATGCCATTCAGGAAGTAGTGGATACCGCCTCGTTGCACCTTTTAGCACAGCAACTGGGTCCTTCCTATCAGGCTATGGTATCTTCTTTTTGTTCATTTGCAGCAACAAGTACTGACCCGAATTATAGTGAAGGACAAAAACTTGGTTTTATATACAATACCAATAAATTATCACCGGGAACAGCCTACGGATTATTAGCATCTACCCTGAGTACCGATACATCGGCCAGTTCGGGGTATTATTGTTTTTCTTCCGGACGATTCCCGTGGGTACTTCCGTTTAAAGTCCATTTGGCTAATAGCAGCACCGACAGCCTGATTGCAGTAAATCTTCATGCCAAGGCCATGTCGGATATTACATCCTATAACCGAAGGCAATGTGGGGCGCAAAAAATGGCTGATAGTTTGAATGCACTGTATTCCGGAAAGAATATTTTGGTATTGGGCGACTATAACGATTATCTGGAAGGAAGTGACGTAAGTGGAATGACAATAAGTCCTTATGACTATTTACTTCAACATGGTTTTACCGGAATTACGTTGCCGTCTTTATTTCCCGGACAAACTACGTATGTGGGTTCTTCGAATCATATGTTGGATAATCTCTGTATTTCAAATGGATTCATGTCACGCTATGCCGATTCTTCCTGCTTTATTTTTAGCGAAGCGACCCGATATATCAGTAATTACGGCATCCGTCTGAGTGATCATATCCCGGTAATGAGTTATTACAGTTTTCCCGCTCCTAATGCTGTCACAACTTTGAGCACACCGGATACTGAACTTCATGTGGTACAGCAAAATGGAATATTGCGTTGTTCGGTGGAAGCAAATTCAAGTGATGCAGTGTGTGAATTACTGGATTTGCAGGGCCGGATTTTAAAACAGGTTAAAATAGTATCCGGACAAAAAGAAGCACTTATTTCAATAAGCGGTTTCGCACAGTCAATGTATTTAGTACGTTGGCGTTATCAGCAGAATCAAAAAATCGTCAAGGTCTGGCTTCAATAAAAAAATCCCGCATAGCGCGGGATCCTGAATGTTTTTCAATTTCTTTTAATACTCATCTTCATTGAAGAAGAAGTCTTCCTGAGTCGGATAATCCGGCCAGATGTCTTCAATACCTTCATATCCTTCCCCTTCGTCATCCAACTCCTGAAGATTTTCAATTACTTCAATAGGAGCCCCTGAACGAATGGCATAATCAATCAATTCATCTTTTGTGGCAGGCCAGGGCGCTTCTTCCAAATGAGAGGCCAGTTCTAAACTCCAAAACATATTCGAATAATTTTAATCGGTTTCTGAATTGGCGCAAATGTAATATATAATTCATAACTACCAAATCTTTAAGTTTGCACCATGCTGTATGCAAAAAACCTGTGTAAAAGTTATAACCAGCTACAGGTATTGAAAGGAATTTCGTTAGAAATATCCGAAGCGGAAATGGTGAGTATCAGTGGGGCATCCGGTGCCGGAAAAAGTACATTGCTGCACATATTGGGAACATTGGAC
>CAYWKR010000335.1:0-2987 GCA_964458785.1 uncultured Bifidobacterium sp.
CCCCAGCAGACGATGGGTGCGGATACCTGACTGGTTTATGATTCCTTCCTGATCGAATGTTTGAACTACTACCCGCCCTTCTGCTTCGGTGGCGTGAATAATTTGATGTTCCTGAATAATAATGCCTACATGATCGATCTCCTGATAATCATTGATAAAAAAGGCAAGATCTCCGCACCGCGCTTCTGCCAAAAAATCAATCATCCGGTTTTTATCAAATTGTAAGGCTGCTACCGGAGGTAATGAAATACCTAAAAAGCGGTATACCTGCCGGCTCAGTCCCGAACAATCGATTCCGTTTCGTGTAAATCCGCCCCAGAGATAGGGAACATCCAGAAAGGAATGCAGGTGCTGACGGATAAATGCTTCCGTAGGTGAAGGGAACTCAATTCCTGCGGTATCTGAAGAACCTGCCTCTTCGCTAAAGATATAGCTGGCTTCCGAAGGGCCTGACGGTTGAATTCCAATAGGTGGCGAGGGTTGAGCATAACACCTCTCAAATTGCGAACGCAAAGTCCATCCTTCAGACGAATCGTTCCATTCGCGGATCCGGATCCAGTTTCCCTTTTCTTCCAACACATGTACACGGTCGTTCCGGAGTAATTGCGTGTGTAATTCGGCACCATGTCCGGGCTGCTTTCGTAACGCCGCACTGGATACATTGCATTTCAGAAATTCAGCCATGATGCAAACATAAAGAAGCTTACCCTGAAATACCATAGCACTTCCCTTAGTACATTCGCAGCCAACGGGTGAAACGCAGTTTTGAACATAGCAGCGACGAAGAATTAATTTCCGGATATCGGGAAAACGGTTCGGGTGAAATACTGGCTGAACTGTTCAGGCGTTATCAGCACCTCGTTTTCGGTGTATGTATGAAGTATTTCAGGGACCGGGATCTGGCAAAAGATGCTACCATGCAGATTTTCGAGAAACTGATTACAGATCTTCAGAAACATGAAATCCACTTTTTTAATGGTTGGATTTACCGGGTCAGTCAGAATTATTGTTTCATGGAACTGCGGAAACGAAAGTTTCATTCAGACCAGATAGATTCAATACCTGAAGATTTTGTGGAATATGACGGAGAATTACATCCGGCCCAGCGAAAAGAAGAAATGCTGAATCTCATGGAGAAGGAGTTGAATGAGTTAAATACAGAACAGAGAACCTGTATTGAACTCTTCTATCTGAAAAAACAGAGCTATCAGGAAATCATGGAACAGACTGGTTTTACTTTTATGCAGGTGAAAAGCCATATTCAAAACGGAAAACGAAATTTGAAAATAAAACTGGAAAGGCATCATGATTAAAACACAAAATACATGCCTCAGCCAACAAATCATGCTGAATTACCTTCAGCATAAGCTGGATCGTTCTGCTTGCCGTGAGGTGGAAGAACACTTAAACGATTGCCCTTTTTGTTCTGATGCGATAGACGGTTTGATGCAGGATGACCGTATTACAGAAGACTTATCCATCCTTGAACAACGTACAGAAAAATTGCTTCACACACTTTCATCTAAAACTACCAACACCAGACCCTTTATGGTTTGGCGCTTTTTCCGTAATCCAATGACGGCTGTTGCATCTGTTCTGCTGATTCTGGCCATTGGCACCTATACGGTGTATTCGCTTTACCGGAATCATGAAAAACAACTGGCTAAGAATACTGCTGTACTGGCCACTCACATTGAAGGTGAAAGAAGTCCTGCCGTAACCGACTCGAGGGAATTACCGGCTATTATAAGTCCGCTCCCAGCTGAACCTGTTAGTAAATCGGTTCCTTCTGCTCCGATCAGCAAAGCGATATCCGCACAAAAAAATGATATCCGTCAGGAGAAGGAAGTGCCGGCTGTAGGTGCAAACAGTTCCGAGCCAACTATAAATGAATCGGCGCCCCCCCCAACCGAAGATGAATCGCTTTCAAAAAGAAGCGAAGAAGTGAAACCAACCTTTACACCTGAAAAAGAAGAATCCAAGACAGCAGCATATAAAGATCTGAATCAACAGTCGAGGAGCGGCATGAGCCAGACTCAGAATTTTAATCTCAGAAATAGTCCGTCGTTGAATTATTCCAATTCCCGTCAGGAATCAGTGGCTTCGGTGAAAACCTTATCCAAGAAACAAACTGCGCAAGCATCTGCCGAACCCGAAGGAATACGATTGTTTACTAAGGGACGCTATCGCCGTGCCATCCCATATTTCGAACAGGCAATAACAGAAGGGGCAGCAAGCGACAGGGACCGGATTCAATATTATCTGGCGCGTTGTTACGAAGAAAGCGGTATGAATAAAAAAGCCGATAGTGTATTTTTGATTCTGTTACAAAGTGTAAGCTATCAGCAACAGGCCCAGGAACATTTCAGCAAGGCAGCAAAGTAGATTACATAAATCCTTTTTCTTTCATCCAGTGGTCGTTATACATTTTTGCCACATAGCGACTACCATGGTCATGTAAAACCACCACCACCAAATCACCGGGTTTGAAACGATCTTTCATCTGAACCAGCCCTTGAACTGCCGCACCCGCTGAAGAGCCACAGAACAAGCCTTCCTCACGGGCCAAACGGCGGCACATAGTCAATGATTCTTTGTCGTATACCGTTTCAAGGTGGGTAATGTAATTCCGGTCATAATTAGCCGGAATAAAATCCTCGCCCATACCTTCCACAGCATATACTTTGGCTAATTCAGGTTTAACTTCACCCGTATCGAACCAGTGTTTCAGAATGGAACCATCAGGATCTACACCCAGTACTTCAATTGCGGGGTTTTGTTCTTTCAGGTATTTTCCGGTTCCCACCAGCGTGCCTCCGGTTCCGGTGGAAGCAATGTAGTGAGTAATTTTTCCTTCCGTTTGACGCCACAATTCAGGACCTGTACTCAAATAATGTGCTTCCCGGTTACACAGGTTATTATACTGATCAGGATTCCAGGCATCTCGTTCTTTGGCTATACGTGCCGCTACCGAGTAATATGAACGT
>CAYWKR010000336.1:0-2951 GCA_964458785.1 uncultured Bifidobacterium sp.
ATGAAGATGCCATGCGTCTGGCGGTCAGCAGCATGAAGCAGAAATTGGCTAAAATTGAAAAAGGAGGTGGGGAGAAAGCCATAGCTAAACAAAAAGAAAAAAGTAAAATGACCGCCCGGGAGCGGATACACTATTTAATTGACCGCAATTCGACCTTTATTGAAATGATGGCCTTTGCAGGTTATGAAATGTATAGCGAACATGGCGGTTGTCCGGCAGGTGGTACCGTAGCGGGCATTGGATATATCAAAGGTCGTCAGTGTGTGATAGTGGCCAACGACCAAACCGTAAAGGCAGGTGCCTGGTTTCCGATTACCGGAAAAAAGAATTTGAGACTTCAGGAAATGGCTATGGAAAACCGTCTACCGGTAATATATCTGGTAGACAGTGCCGGGGTGTATTTACCTATGCAGGATGAAATTTTTCCCGATAAGGAGCATTTCGGCCGGATCTTCCGCAATAATGCGCGAATGAGTAGTATGGGTATTACACAAATAGCCGCGGTGATGGGTTCTTGTGTGGCTGGAGGTGCCTACTTACCAATTATGAGTGATGAAACCCTGATGGTAGAGGAAAACGGATCTATTTTTCTGGCCGGACCTTATCTGGCAAAAGCAGCTATTGGCGAAGACGTAGATATACAAACACTGGGCGGTGCAGTAACACATACCGAAATCAGTGGAATAGCAGATTATAAATTCAAGACTGAAAAGGAATGTCTGGATCAGATTAAACGTATTGTCGACAAACTTGGGCAGAACGAAAAGGCCGGATTTGACCGGATCAAGCCACAGGCACCGCTAAAAGATCCACAGGAAATTTATGGTATACTGTCTCCCGAAAATAATAAACCCTACGATGTTCACGAATTGATTGAACGTCTCGTGGATCAATCGGAATTTGATGCCTTTAAAAAAGATTATGGCAAAACGATAGTATGTGGCTATGCGCGAATTGATGGATGGGCTGTAGGAATTGTAGCTAATCAGCGTACCATAGTAAAAAGCGGAAAAAAGGAAATGCAATTAGGAGGGGTTATTTATAACGACAGTGCCGATAAAGCCGCCCGGTTTATCATGAACTGTAATCAGAAAAAAATTCCACTCGTGTTTCTTCAGGATGTAACCGGTTTTATGGTAGGAAGCCGCAGCGAACATGGTGGTATTATAAAAGATGGTGCCAAATTGGTGAATGCTGTATCGAATTCGGTGGTACCCAAAATCACCATTATAACCGGAAACAGCTATGGCGCCGGAAACTATGCGATGTGTGGAAAAGCCTATGACCCCCGATTTATTTATGCATGGCCCAATGCCAAAATTGCGGTTATGGGTGGCGAACAGGCCGCTAAAACCCTCTTGCAAATTCAGGTAGCTTCACTGAAAGCCAAAGGAGAACAAATTACACCGGAGGTGGAACAGGAAATGTTGCAAAAAATAATTGAACAATATAACAGGCAAACCACGGCTTATTATGCTGCCGCACGATTATGGGTAGATGCCATTATTGACCCTTCGGAAACCCGGAAACATATTTCCGAAGCCATTGCAGCTGCAAATCATGCACCTATTGAAAAAGAAATGAATGTGGGTGTATTTCAGGTTTAAAAATTCCAGCACATATTAATACCCAGCATGCGTAGTCCCCAGCTTACCTGTGCATGGCGGGAGTCGATACCATCATTATTCCAGGTCAGCGGGTTGTCTGAATTGATTATTTCCTTCATATCCTGCGCAATAAATTTTCGTTGCAACTCGCTGATTACCTGCGTGTTGACCTTACTACCCACATGTAAGCGGTAATAATTCACCCAGGGACCTGCAAACCAGAAATCCACTCCAAAATGTTTGCGGCTGATAATCTGTAGTCCGGCCATAACCCCCAGCCCCAACATGGTTTCGTTGATATGTGCAGAGGCTGTTTTCTGAACCGATTGCTGTTCGTCGAAATAATGATACGAAAAGGACAGTTTATCGAAGCGAGAACGCAGAAAGGGAGCCAGATAAAATCCCTTCGGGGCCTTGCGACCGAAATAATGTCTGTATTCAGGGGTCAGCATAAAGGAACGGTACCGGCTGCTACTATACATATAGCGTACTTCCTGACTGATGCTCACAGCGGCTGTATCGTAGTAGCGGGCTATGAACCAGGATCCCATAGGGCGATAAATAATACCCATGGCCAGACCGGTACGTTTGCGAACTTTCTGTTCGTACTGTACACCGATGCTTTTAAAAAGAAGTCCACTGAGGTTTAGTTTCACCAGATGAGGAGGCAAAGGCTTCACCTTCTTTTTTCCGGATACCATCCGGTTTTCCTTTAAATCGAATGCCTTCAAGGAATGGGTAAGCAGGATCAGGGAAAGAAACAGAAACAATACACGCATGGTCTTTAAACAATAAGAACCCGAAAATACGGTTTTTCCCGGATGAGCCTCATTCTTACTCTTACACCGGGAAGGCCATTGGGTTGCAGGCAAAAGGGAAGACTGGATGGCCTGTTAAAGTAAATAAAAGCCGATGAAGCACCGTAGCTGTTTGCTACTTTTGGGGCCGTGAAACGAATTTATCCATTACTTATTACGCTGATTGCCATTTCTGTAATGGGCATCATATATCTCCAGTTCGAATGGATACGGGGTGCCATGAGGATTAAACACGACCAGTACGGACGGGATATTTATGTGAGTCTGGTGGGTATCCGCGACAGTATTACACACCGGAAAGACAATAGTGTGGGTGGACTCACCTTTCCGTCGCAATTGCTTTCATTCAGCGGTTTTATATCCACCCCGTCTGTGATTTCCAATTTCCAGTTGAAGGAATTAATCCGACTCGAACTACGGAAAAAAAATATTCATCAATCGTTCGAATACTGCATTATTAACGAGGCCCGTGTTCCAACCATGTTCAGCAGTGGATATAAGTTAGAATACCTGAATGCTCAGGATA
>CAYWKR010000337.1:0-2927 GCA_964458785.1 uncultured Bifidobacterium sp.
CTGTACAAGGGCTTCTATCCAAACATGAAAGGAAGCGATATCAGGGGTTGGATTCATGAACGTTTTTATTTTCAGATTCAGGATAGGTAAAGTAAGTAATAAATCGTCTGATTTGCAGGTAGCGCCACACAATTTTCCATGCCCCCAATTTTTCCCGGAGTGTCTTCCGGAACATCCGGTCAAATGCCAATAACTCCTGGCGTTGTGTTTCATTCACAGGTTGTTGGGAATATTTAAGCAGTAAATAAATAGTCATGAATGCACTGAAGCGGGTTTGAAATTGCTGATCACATGTTTGCGCAAAAGAACGCATACTTTCAGATCCTTTCGATACACCCAGCATGTGAAGTATAAAAAGCGACCGCCTGTAGGTGAACCATGCTTTCTTCGGAACTGTGCGGCTCAATGCAAGACGGATTCGCAACACAACATCATACAGGAAAGGGATACCGAACAGAAAAAGCAATAAAAGAACAGAAACGATCAGGTCTGTTTTCCAGTTCTTATACCATGGATTATCTGCTGGATTTTTTTTGTCTGGTTTCACCGAACGGGTGGCTGATGAATCACTGATGTACAATTCATCTACTGTCAGCACGTCAGGAAGTTGTTGTTTCATTCTTTTGAATGAAGATTCCACCTGGTAGCGATCCCATGCTTCGCGGAACGATAAGGCCATCACAACATTTCCCTTTCGTAGTCTGGTGAATGGAACCTGCAAACTATCGAACCAGAAGGATGCATTCCGCGCATCCAGTACACTGGTATCCTTCACATTTTTATATTCATGTCCGCGGAACTGAACATATTGTGTCAGCAGTTGTACCTGTTTTTTTAATGTATCAGTGGAAAGAACCTGTCCTTTTAAAATCAAACGCGGAGGCGGAGGCTGAAGGGGCGGGGTTCCATCCGGTGCGGGAGAACGTTGTGCCTCATCATTCCCAACGGTAGTATCAAAATCAATCCATCCAAATCCGGGAAAGAAAACCTGTACCCACCCATGCGACTGATCTTCATAAAACCAGTACCATCCCGAATTTTTATCGCTGCGATCTACTGTCAGAAATCCGGTTACGATACGTGAAGGGATGCCCATGGCACGAAGTAAAAACAAGGTAGCACCGGCATAGTAGGCACAATACCCTTTATGATTTTCAAATAAAAAGTACATGATACGGGATGCGCCGGGCAACCCCGGAACCCCTGGATTATCGGTATAGGAAAATACTTTTTGTCCCAGCTCATTGGTACGAAGAAAATAATCCCGGATACTGAGCACCTTATCTAAGGTTGTTTTTCTGCCATTGGCTAAACTATCGGCAAGAATTTTTAACCGACGGTATACCGGTGAAGAAGGGAAGAAGGTGTAGTAGCGCATAAAGGCACTATCGGTACCTGAATAACTTCCGGCTTGCCGCAACACATTAAACCGGTACTGCTGAAATTCAACTAATTTGGGATTCTGACTATTATAAATGAAGTAGGCACTATTCAGATCCGATACATAACTGCGCGTTTTATAGGCATACCGGAATTCCTTTCTGAATTCCTGATCAACA
Source organism: uncultured Bifidobacterium sp. (assembly GCA_964458785.1). Lineage (GTDB taxonomy): Bacteria > Bacteroidota > Bacteroidia > Chitinophagales > Chitinophagaceae > OLB11. The sequence continues at coordinate 1,560 of CAYWKR010000337.1, forward strand.
GCAATAGGCTGTACCTGAAATGCCGTACTGGGCGCCAGAAAGGAAGAGGCCGAAAGCATTTTTTTATACACTTCTGTTTCCACCACCCGGCGTTTCAATACCCCCCGGGCCTGAAAAAGTACATTGCTGTCGGTTTGTTTCGAATATAATGGAATGGCAGAAGGATCAGGACAAAATTCATCCCTGAAGGGTAAGGTGGTATCCCGTTCAAAGGTTTCGGTCAGGGTGTCGAATTTACTGAAATGATAGGTAGTAAGGTACAGGGGATTCGGGATATCGGTACCTTCCAGAAAATGATCGATATGTGCACAGAACAGGGGCTCGGGATTTGAACTGCGATGATTATTCCCTTCCATACCCATCTTTTCTTTATTCTCTACACTCCCATCCTTATTCCGTTGCAGCATTTGATTTTCATCGCCTGCACTGTTTCCTCCCTGCTGATCGGTTACCGATTTTACTTCCGGATACATATAACGATACAGCCCCGCCATCAACATCAGCATACAACATAAAAACAAAATCAGGCGACGCAGATGCCGGAACCAGTTTCGGAAGGTACCAGCCTGAAAATTCTGAAGCGATTCATGCGTGTAAATCAGATACACCGCATATAAAATCGCCGGTCCTAACTGAAGCCATAATTGCTGAGGTGTGTTTAATCCATCCTGACGGGACAAAAGATAAATACCTGCCGAAAGAAAGATACCCGAAAGTACTAATGTAAAAATCCGGTACCGGGCTAAACCCCAGCCACAAATCCAGCCTATGACTAATAAAAATGCGAACAACTGGAACTGCACACCCAGATAAAATGCATCAAATTCGCCGGGGGCCATTCGTCCAATTGAATGCCAGATACTATACAAAAGGAAGCACAATACAATAAATACAGGTACAAACCGTAACCGGATGGCCGTTAGCACATAGGCAACGCAAAGACCTGCTCCGAATTGTAACGAATGTATCAGCCAACGTTCCTGCAACATGGTGAGACCGGTTTCTATATTCCGGATCACAAAGGCAGCCACGAGCCAGGTAGGCAGTAATTCAAAAAGAAAGGCGGCTAAGAACCGAAGTGGCGATATGGTTTGATTTTCATTCATCCTATCAGGTCGAAGGGAATGGAATATTGTTTTACCATTTGAATTAATTGTTTTTCGTTCCGTAGCAGCCTTCTTCGTAAGGGATGAAGGAACCAGGTATTTCGTATTGGTGATAGGGAATCCGGGTTGGGTCGTAGAAAGATAGCGGCCAGTGTTTTTCGAACAGGACTGCTACCGAAATGCCCCGCGATGCGCACCAGTAAAAGTAACTGATCGGGTTGCCATTGTTCACAGATATTTTTTACGTCCCCGGGATCCGACA
>CAYWKR010000338.1:0-2913 GCA_964458785.1 uncultured Bifidobacterium sp.
CATTAGCTTCGGCAATTTTATCCTGAAAGCGTTTACTGTATCTTCTGATCTTTCGGGCAAAAACAATAGCAATGATACTAATTGGAGGAATGATGAATAAAAACCACTTGGCTACAGCAAAATGTATAGTGGAGATAATAATCACCAAACCACCTATACCTACAATAGTTTGACGGATAATTTCTGCAATATTTAGGGTGAAGGCTTCGGAAATAACATTCAGGTCTGTAGCGAGGCGACTACTCAGTTCAGCACTTTGATTACTGCTAAAAAACGACATGGGTTTTTTGATCAGTCGTTCGAAGGCATTGTTTCGTAATCCAAATAGAATATTTTCGGTTACCCGGGTGAACATAAATACGCGACCAAAACTGAAGCAACCCTGAATCACCAGGATGAGAAGTAATTTTAAGCCCAGACCATCTAACTTACTTAAGGTTTCAGCCATATTGTTTTTCCCGGCCGAACCCAGCATACCAAACATTTGGCCGCTTAACATCGGAAACCATAATCCTACGCCGGCCGATAACATCAGGAAGAGCATTCCAAGTAGGAAAGCCCATTTTTGTCCTTTGAGATACGTGAAAAGTCGCGCTCCCTTTTTAAAATTTTCAGCGTTTAATTTGGCCTTGGGCATGTCCTGCAAGGCATTCATTTTATTCATTCTTTCCTGACGCGGACTTGACATGTTTCAATTTTGAGCAAATGTAAAGGCCCCGGTAATTTGGAAACAGATGAAAATGAACGGTGTGCGATAACAGCGTGTTAAGGTGCCAGTAAGGTCTGTTTCAGGTCTTCGGGTATACTAACTCCTAACTGAATGGCTTTTTGAACATCTGCCCGGGCGTTGCTCTTTTCATTCAGATAATAATACGACTTGGCTCGTTCGAGATAATACAGTCCCTTTGAGGGTTCAGAACGGATGGCTGTATCGAAATCGGCAATCGCTTCGGCATAGCGTTTCAGGATAGCCTTGCAATTACCCCGTTCATAATAAAGTTCTGTTTTTGTTGAATCGAGGGCGAGATACGCGGTGTGGTCGGCAATGGCATCTTCGTACCTGCCTGTAATAAAAAACAGGAGTGAACGGTTGAGATAGGCATTCAGGTTCTGTGGATTTATTTTCAGTCCGGCGCTGAAGTCGGCCAGTGATTCGGTGTTTTTACCAGAGGCCGCAAAAGCTACTGCCCGGTTCACCAGGTATTCGTCATCATTAGGTTTCATACGAATCGCCTGATTGTAATATTCAATAGCCTGAGCAATTTTACCCTGATCGAAAAACATTTTACCACATGAATTATAAGTTCCTGCTTCCGGTTTTAACGACAAGGCTTTCTGAAAATCGGCCAATGCTTTATCGGCTTGTTTATGTTCTCTGTAATAGATAGCCCGGTTATTATACGGTAACGGGGCGTTTTGACCGGCTTCGATCACATGTGTCCATAATTGTTCTCCGTTCTTCCATATTTCCTGTTGCGCAATACAAAATTTCCCCAGCAATACTAAATAGATGGCGAACCCGGCATAGGTAAGCGATGAAGAATACTTTCCGGCAACCCAAAGAAGAATATAGAAGAATCCGAGATATGGAATGTATGTAAACCGATCGGCCAGGTAGCCCTGCCCAGCCCCGAGTATTTGTAATACGAACATCACATTCACCAGAAAAAAGAACATACCAAAGAACAGATTCCTGTACCCTTTCCGATAAGCATGATACAGCATGTACAGGTAAAGCAACATGGGAATTAAAGCGATATACATGTACCCGAATAATTTTTCCGGATAGGCATACAATGGCAACATCTGGTAAGGCCAGATGAATTTCAGCAGATAGATACAAAAGCTGTATGCCCCGATAATAATTCGTCCACCCAACGGATACATGGCTTTATCTACCAGCGAATGATTTTCCCTGAGGAAATAAAATCCCAATAATCCAAAGAAGAGAGAAAGAAGGAAGTATGGAATTTTTGAAATGAAGTCTTTTTTAGTCCACTTTCCGTTCAACAAAAAATCGATGGCCAGCATACTCAATGGCAAACTCACAGCCTGAATTTTAGAAAGAAGGGAAAGAATAAAGGCGCCGGAAATAAGCAAAGGAAATTTTAATTCCTTTCGTTGGTCCTTTTGTTGCAGAACATAGAAGTAAAGTGCCAGAAAATAGAAGCTGGCAAAAAGCACATCCTTTCGTTCGGTGACCCAACTCACCGATTCAACCCGCATGGGATGGATTCCAAATAGCATGGCCACCAATAAAGCAGGCAGGTTTTGCATTCCCAGTTTCCTGACGATCTGAAACACCAGAAACACCACCAACAGATGAAGAAGAATATTATCGAGATGATAGAGCCAGGGATCGAAACCAACGAAATGGTATTCCAGAGCGAAGGTGAGAATGGGTAAGGGATTATAGTTTCCAATCACGTCGGAGCTGAAAATGGCTTTGAGATGAGCACTATCCAGAGACAGAATATTTTTATTGAGCAGAATATTCACATCGTCGTCCCAGTTCACAAATTCGCTGGACAGGGATGGATAAAAAACCATGAATACAATAAGCAGCACGCCCGCAATGCCCCATCGACCAACGAAAGATGGTGATGAACTCTTTTTCAATTCTGTAGTGGTAGCAATTGGTGCAGTTTGTGTACTCCTTTGTTTACTCTTCGCCATGGTGATCAGTGATTCAAAAATTCAGTTACAAGAATAAGCAAAAGGTCTTAAAATCAGAAAACGCCCGGAAGGCGCTTTCTGATGTTTTTTGTTTTTTAGTGAAACGTCCCAAACATTACTGCTTGGTAAAGGTTTGCGCATAGTTGAGTGCTTTACCATCTACCACCTTCAGCATATACATACCGTTGGCCAGATCGGTAACATTCACCGTGATCTTGTTCAATCCTTCCACCAGGT
>CAYWKR010000339.1:0-2887 GCA_964458785.1 uncultured Bifidobacterium sp.
CCTCTTGGAGTTCGCGATATTGTGAATGGTTCTGATGGATTGGTTACCGTATTTCCAAGTCCGGCTACCGATCAGATTCAGGTGGCTATGAAGTTCATGAATACAGCTTCATCTGTACAGGTTGATGTAGTGGACATTGCCGGTCGTGTAGTGTACAGCACCTCATTGAAAAATGTAAGCGAACAAACGATCGCTATTCCTGTTGCTTCACTCTCTAACGGAGTATATGCAGTGAAACTCACCAACGGAAACGATTTATTGGTACGCAAATTTGTGAAGGAATAATTTCCATACACACGAAATAAAAAGAGGCCTGACAGTTCGTCGGCCTCTTTTTTTATTCCCGGTTATTCAGAAAGCTGAGTCGAGTTTTTTTAACGGAATACGTAACGTCCTGATCCGGTAAAAATCCGGGTTATCGAAACCCGACTGGCAGGTAGGTATACAAGTACCATAACCCCAAATGGAATAAGTGAGAAGAACTTCCCCATTTTGCAGCCATTGCGGATGTAAAGCTATATCCGAACAAACAGGCGTTACCACTCCCAGGCTATCCCCGATTTCGTACACCAGATGTTCATTCAGAAACGTACCAAAAGGATTTGAAGAAGAACGGGCATATATTTTTCTTCCTTTATTACAAGCCTTTCCCAATTCGCGGGTGAGAAGCATATACCGGTTTTGAATTTTTCGGAGTGAAAAATTTTCTGCAGGCACCCATGCCACCGGCAGTGCAGATGACGGAGGATCTACCCAATCGTTTTCAGCATAATATTGCCATTTGGCCTGAAGATCATTCATTGGGAAACGGGCACAATACAAGGCATTATCAGCCAGTGTATCGGGACGATAAAGACCATAAACATAACAGAATCCTGTAGCCGTATCCGTGAAGCAGGTATAACCATAAATGGTTTGATTTAACAACATCGAATCAATCCGGATCAGTTGCAGATCAGGAAAATGATATTTAGCAATATAGGTCCTGGCATTCAAAACCGTAGCCCCCGATTTTTTTGCAAAAACAAATACGGTATCATCATACTGGTATGCATGAAGGGGTTTAAACCAGGTATCTGTTTCGTTTGAAGGCAGAAAATCGGAATTTCCTGTATTCAGGGTTTGCATAGTAAACGTTGAACTGGAAATCATGGCTGCATTATGGGCGTTGGGTAGGCAATTCATCATGCCGGTGCCTGTCTGATAATCGTTCAGGTGTGCCGTTCCGAAAAGCCATAGGGTACGACCGTCCGATAAAGGAAGGGAGGTGGTTCCTTCTGCTGCAATAACACCTGTTTGTTGTTGGAAATAATGTAAAAACACCGAATCGATTCGTGCTTCGGGAATAATGGTTTCGTGTGGGATATGTCCTTTGAGACAGGATGTAAGCAACAGGACTGTTGAACAGCCACCCAGAATAAAAATCTTGTTCATGAAGTTTGAAAATTGAAATTATGTTTTTTTTCTTTCTTTTGCTTCGATGCGTTTTAGCGAAGCCAGACAGATTTTTAAACAACGAGTCAGCGAACCATTCCCTGATTCGGAACTGGATGAACTCCTCATGCGGACGCTGGAGCATCTTACCGGCAACTCCCGTCAGCAAATACGACTTCACGAATTCAACCTTCACGATACCGGGGCCTTTAATGCCATTGTAGACCAATTGAATACCGGTCGACCAGTACAATATATTCTTGGGTATGAATGGTTTGGTGATTTGAAGCTCCATGTCAATGAATCGGTACTGATTCCACGTCCCGAAACCTATGAGTTAGTTCAATGGGCTACAGAAATACTTCAAACTTCGGGAAAATCGCCACAAACTCTTTTGGATATGGGAACCGGAAGTGGTTGTATTGCTCTTTCCTTAAAAAATAAATTTCCGTCAGTCAGGGTTCTGGCTGCAGATATCAGCAGGAAAGCACTGGAAGTAGCTACTGCCAACGCTGCACATCTTCAACTCGATATTCAGACTCTGCCATTGAATATGCTTTGCCTGGATCCACTTCCGGTAAACCAGGTGGATATGATTATTTCGAACCCTCCTTATATCGCTCCTGAAGAAGCAAATACCATGGAACGTCAGGTGCTTGAATTTGAACCCCCGGAAGCCTTGTTTGTTACAAATCGTGATCCCCTGCAGTTTTATAAAGCATTGGCTCAATATGCCATTCGCTATCTGGCAGCAGATGGCCATATACTGATGGAATTAAATCAGGAATTTGCAAAGGATACAGAAGATTATTTCAAACAACTCGGATTTCAGACGATGCTACGGAAAGACATGTATGGAAATTATCGTATGCTGAAATGTAAAAACCCGATGCAATAGACACCGGGTTTTTGCCTGCTGAAGAAAACTTATTTCTTATTCCTGAGCTTATAACTTGTGTTCTTCGAATCTTTCTGCATGTATTTGACTTCATCTTCACTCAGCGATTCTACATTATCCAGTTTCGTGTGATAATCAGCATTCGTTCCGGCTGCTTGTTTCCATTCGTTCGACTGTTGCACTGCAGCCGGTTTGGATCGCATATACTCATCATTCTTTTTTACTAACTCGCGGGCTTCACGATAATTCCCTTTGTCCACTTCCTTCATCGCCGATTCCAGCATTTCATTCGATTCGTAAAGTGCCACCTGGGCTGAAACCCAATCGTTAAAACTGTTTTGAAACAAACTTCTGTTATTGGTAAAATCGCTGCGATCGCTGAAATCGTGTTGCTTTCTTCTGCTATCGCCCACCATATAACTTAATGAACTATAAAACTGAACTGGTAAATTCATTCCCTGTTGTACAGAATACCGGATTAAAATTCCTTTGGTTTCATTTTCAAATACATCATGCAGTTGAACCGTAAGAACCCTTCCATTTTGCTGGTAATTG
>CAYWKR010000340.1:0-2887 GCA_964458785.1 uncultured Bifidobacterium sp.
GGTGAGAACATGGATCAGCCGGTTTTGCCATTTGCTGTTCAGTTCGCTCCAACGGGTTTCGCCTTCAATTCCTGCTTTACACAATAAATACTCCCAAATCCGGTTGGGAATATCGAAGGGATTGCGACCAGATAGGGTGCCCGATCCTTGCTGGTCACGAATGGAATTCCATTTCAATCGTAATTCGTTTTCCTTCATTCCACACCAATTGACCTGAATGTTAAAATCGTATTGACGCAAAGCCAGTTCCCTGGCCCCCCAGGCCGATAAACGAAGAATAGCCGGTCCGCTCAGTCCCCAATGCGTTACCAGCACAGGGCCCTGTTCCTGCAATGAAGAAGATTCGATTCGAACCATGGCATGAGGAGCTACACTTCCCATTCGCTGATGCAGGTCTTTATCCGGAATATTCATCGTGAATAAAGAAGGAAGTGGTTCGGAAATATCGTGCCCCAACGCCTGAAGCCATTGATAAGCCTCGCTTCGGTTCCAGCCACCTGTAGCCAGTACCACCTGATCGGCAACAATCGGATTGCCATTTTTTACTTCCAGTTTAAAACGGCCACCTTCAGGATGTACCCGGGTAACATCGGTTTGTAAACGAACTTCAATACCCCGTTCGGAAGCTTCATTCAGAAAACAATCAATAATACTTTGTGAACTGTTACTTTCCGGAAAGACCCGGCCATCGGATTCAATTTTAAGGGGAACCCCATGCGACCGGAACCACTGCATGGTTTCTTCCGGGCCAAACAAACGAAAAGCTTTTTTCAGAACATTCTTACCTCGGGGATAGGCAGTAAGCAGTTCAGAAAGGGTATGGCAATGATGTGTAACATTACAACGACCTCCGCCACTTACCTTGACTTTCTGCAGTACTTTGTTTTGTTTTTCAAGTATCAGTATTTGTACATCCGGACGTTGTGTGGCCAGTTGAATAGCACAAAAAAACCCGGAGGCGCCTCCACCTATAATGGCAACTGTTTGTTTATTTTTTTGCATTAACGTACATCGAAATCGATGAATACTTCACTGGAAACCGGATGCGACTGGCAGGTAAGAACATATCCCTGTTCTACTTCATCTTTTTCCAAGGCATAGTTCACTTCCATTTCCACTTCACCTTTTATCACCTTTGCACGGCAGGTACAGCATACACCCCCTTTGCAGGCATACGGCAAGTCGGCACCGCTTTTCAAGGCAGCATCCAGAATTGTTTCACCACCATGTGCCAGTTGAATATCATACGTACGGTCATCTACTTTAATGGTTACTGTACACAGATTTCCATCTTCTTTCTCATGTTCTTTTTGCCATGTGTTGGCCTTATTCTGCTGACCGGTATGAAACAGTTCAAAGTGAATTTTACTTTCCGGAATGGCTTTTGAAATCAGATACGATTTTACCTGAAGAATCATGTCTTCAGGACCGCATAAAAAGAAGTGGTTCATCTGTTCAGGTGCTACGAGCCCCTCAAACAATTGCCGGCACTTCTCGCTATCTATCCGGCCATTGTTGATTTCTGTTTCCAGTTTCTCCCGGCTTAGAATATGAATTACCTGCAAACGTTCCATGTACCGGTTTTTCAATCCTTCTATTTCTTCTTTAAAAATAACAGACTGCAGCGTACGGTTTCCGTAGACCAGGGTAAAGGTGCTATGCGGCTCGGTACGTAAAATATCTTTGATGAGACTGATTACCGGTGTAATTCCGCTTCCGGCCACAAAAGCCATATAATGCTGATGGTCTGTACCCTTGGAAGGATGAATGAATTTTCCCATCGGATCCATCACCTCCAGCGATTCGCCCTTTTTCAGTGTGCGGTTGGCATAAGTCGAAAACAATCCGCCCGGTACTTCTTTTATGGCTACTCTGAAATCAGGTTCCTGCGGACTGCTGCAAATGGAATACGAGCGACGCACTTCTTCACCATTCAATATAGTTTTCAGGGTAATATATTGTCCGGCCTGGTACCGGAAAACTTCCTTCAGGGCGTCGGGTATTTCAAAGGCAATGGAGACACAATCTGGTGTTTCCCGACGAATGTCTGCAATTTTCAAGGTATGGAAATGAGGTACCGACATGGAGTGAATTATAGTATTTTAAATGGGCGCAAATATAAGTCAGGATGCGGCTACGATTTTAATGCGCTTTGTTTCATTTCGCTGGCCAGGTCATGCCCCAGATACCATTCAATCCAGTGATGAATCCAATAAATAACAGGAGTAACAAGAATAGCTATCACAAACTTATAGGCATAACCCACACTCGCAATGGCCAGCACTTTAGGTAGCGGCCAGTTTTGGCCAAGCCGGAATGCGATAAAGATGACTACAAAACTATCGATAGCCTGTGAGATCAACGTGGAACCGGTGGCCCGAAGCCAGATCATTCTTTCTCCGGTATATTGTTTAATGCGATGAAAAATGAACACATCAAGCACCTGCCCGATCAGAAAGGCGCAAATTGAACCGATAATAATCCAGAGTCCTTGTCCGAAAATGGCAGCAAAGGCCGCCTGCATATCCGGTACACCCTTTTGTTGATTTACACCATGCCACCAGGAGGCAGGGTGCAGATGAATAGCTACCCAGGCTGCCAGGAAAGCAAAGGAAATCAGTGCAACGGTGAGATACGATAAAAAGCGTACTCCCTTCATTCCGTAATATTCATTAATGAGGTCGGTCATGATAAATACCACCGGCCAAAGAAGCACACCGGCAGTTAAATTAAAACTCAGGTTGCTTTCGCCCAGTAAACTGAAAGTTACCGGTTGAAAACCGAGTGTTTGTTCGAGCGAAAAAATTTTGCCACCAATAAATTCGGCAATCAAAGCATTGGTGATGAAAACCCCGGACAGTATCAGGAAGAGCCGGGTGCTTTTATC
>CAYWKR010000341.1:0-2850 GCA_964458785.1 uncultured Bifidobacterium sp.
ATATGTGCCCATCAGGAGGTTCGTCTCAGTATGGACCTCTTCCAGTTCGGAATCGTTTTATTCCGAAGCGAATTCATGGTAAAACAACACTTTGTATTGAAATGGTTCAGGATTTAATTCGACGACGGATAGCTAAAATCAAATAGCTTAGCAGATATCCAATAATTCCTGCCAGGATAGCCAATACAGTTCCGCCTACAAAAAATTCTTTCCCGGTTTGTTTCACCGTTTCCCATTGCAAATGATGAAAGTGTAAATTCCAGTTGGGATTACGATAGATAATTTTACCGCAAGCCAAACTGGCGGCCCAGATAACCGGTGGAAAGATGCTGATATTCGCTGCTACTATAAAGAGTGTTTTATTCATACGCATCCAAACGGCAAGGGGAATTCCAACCAATAATTGAAATCCCCAAATCGGGAGAATGCCCATGAAAAATCCAAAGCCTACCGAAGCGGCCCGGGTTTGTATGGTTTCAGAAGGATTGAACAACATTTCTTTCAGTCCTTTTTTCAGTCCTTTTTCGCGCAACGGTTTTAACAGCAAGTCTCTGGGTTTAATATAGAGAAATGCAATGATTACTAAAACCGAATTCAAAATGCTGATTCTGAAAAAATCTGTACCCGGTCGGAAATGAGAAATCCGTTTTTCCCGTTCCGGATAAAAAACACCAATTGGAACCGATTTCACCGGGATGCCTTTCCATGCACTACGAACCAGAATTTCTATTTCAAATTCGTATTTACGGGTAAAGAAACGACTGTTCCGGTACCGGTATACCGGGTATAACCGAAAACCACTTTGGGTGTCAGGAAGCGAAATACCCGTTTCTAACCTGAACCAGAAATTAGAAAAGCGGTTTCCGAAACTACTTTTACCCGGAACATTTTCCTGATTGAGATTACGGGCACCCACCAATAAAAGCCCCTCTTCTTCTTCCAGTTTTTCGAGAAACTGTAAACAGTCTTGCGGATAGTGTTGTCCGTCGGTATCCATACTGATCACATACTGATATCCCGATTCAAGCGCTTTACGGAAACCGGTTTGAAGCGCATAGCCTTTACCCCTGTTCACCGTATAATGCACCTGTAAAACATCAAACGTACGTATCACATCCCCACTACCATCGGTTGATCCATCATTGACCACCAGCACATGAGGTGTAATTGCTAAACATTGACGAATGACGGCTTCAACCCCGGCTACGTTATTATAACAGGGAAGCAAGATGCATACCTTGTGTTTTTCAAAAAGGGAGCGCATCCGTTGCCAATCAAAATGTTGCGAATTACTGTTTTCCAAGGATCTGATACCTGCATTTTATTTTAAGAAAAATCAATTCCTGATGTTGCAATACAGCGTCTGCATCCAGATGTTCCGAGTCGGCGGAAGTCCATTTAATTACAAACCGGGCTTCTGTGTGCAAAGGGGGGGTAAACAAGGTGAGAAATTTTACTACGGAAGCGTTCTGCAATTGCATCTTTTTCTGAAGGGCGACTTCTATACATTCCCTCAGCATTTCCAGCATACAAACCCCCGGAACTACGGCCTGTCCCGGAAAATGCCCCTTCAGGATTTCATGTTCAGGCTGAATAACCAGTTCTGCGTCTATTTGCTGATCGGTACACAGAAGCTGACGTATGGTAAAAAAATTATTCAGTAACATACATTTTTTTGAATTGAAGACTGAAATGTACTGTATGATGTTGAATGGATACCGAGTCGGGTTCTGATTTTCTGTCGGAGAAATAGGGAAGTATAGTCACTACTTTTTTTCGCCGGCCCAGATTCAATATACTGTCGCAATGAAAATCTGTTTTTGATAAATAGTATATCACCCGTCCCCGGCGTTTCAGATCACCTACCAGATCGCCGGATGCGTTATACGAAAAAGAAGAATAAATACTCCGGCAAATCAGCATGCCTAAATCTTTGGCTAATGTTCGGCGCACCGCTTTCCGGTCGAGACCCGGAATACAATGCAGATACTGATAATGATCTGGATAAAAGGCAATATCGAAAAAGGTGGTGCCGGTTTCATTTAAAAAAACAGTACGCAAGGAGGAATCTTCCTGAAGACGAATAAGTAAAATACCACTCAAGTGTTTATCCAGAACATCAACCATAGCGCGGTAATGCACATTCCGGAAAGGAATGGGTTCAGCCTTTACTCTGATGCTGAACAGCATTTCTGCAAGAAGAAAAATCAACAGCGACCGGTTCAAGGTTATCTGGTTTTGAATAGTTGCGAATCAAGTGTTTTATTCAACACCTGATTGCTGAATACCATTTGTGTCTGATCGCCGTTTATTTCAGTCATGACCAGTTTCTGAATGCTGTAATTCGATTTGCTGACAAATACCTCGATCCGGTTGAACATCTTTTTCATGAACGAACTCTGCGGAAGCATCCAGAGCTGATACTCCTTATTGGATTCAAATACGCTGGTTTTAAATTCCCTGTTTCGATATACATTACCCGACAGACAATCGATCAGAATATTGTTTACCGATTGCAGAATTTTGTTCGAGTGCGTATTGAAGGTCGATTGTTTTTGTTCGTCTTTCATCAGCATTTGTCCATCGTTTAAAATCATCAGATACTGAAATGGTTTGATATATTCAATACGCACTTTATTCTTCTGCTGGTAGTAAAAGCGACCCGAAGAACTGACTTTATCTTTCAGCATCGATAAGGATTTAACCTGACTGAAATCACTTTGTACCGATAGTAACTGGCGACTGGCTTCACCAAAAGCGGCTTCGAACTGTGCCGGATTTTTCAGGGCCAGAAATCCCGGAGCCTGTGCACAGGCCAACTGGATTCCCGCGCCAAGAATAATTAATAAT
>CAYWKR010000342.1:0-2811 GCA_964458785.1 uncultured Bifidobacterium sp.
CTCTTTGTTGATGGCTTCAAACTCGCGACTGTTCTTTACATTATTCTGCTGCTTCTCGTACTTCTTCAGTTTGTCTTTTGCTTCTGCCTGCAGATTTTGCTTGTCGCGGATGCTTTCATCAATGGCAGCAATTTCGTTGTTCACAGCCTGGATACGGGTATTGAATCCTTCAATTTCGTCTTCCAGATCTTTTACTTCCATGGGAAGCTCTCCTCTGAGTTTTTTTATTTCACCGATCTTGGAATCGATACGCTGAAGTTTACAAATACTCACCAGGCGTTCCTGTACTGAAAATTCTTTTACTGCTGCCATAATTTTTTAGGTGTAATAATTTACCGGATTGGTGTTAACGGATGTAATCAGGACTGCGAAAGTAGGGAATTTTTTCAATAGTAATTCAGAAAAAATTTCGCTGGTATACTGTTCGCTTTCATAGTGCCCGATGTCGGCCAACAGGATGCGGTTTTCGGTATCAAAAAACTCATGGTATTTAAAGTCGGCGCTGATATAGGCATCTGCTCCGGCCTGAATCGCTTTTTTTAATAAAAAACTTCCGGCGCCCCCACACAAAGCCACGGTCCGAATGGGTTTATTCACCGCACCGGCATAGCGGATCAGTGGCGTTTTCATCTTTTCCTTTACCCGTTTCAGGAACGATTCTGCTGAAATAGCTTCCGGCCATTCACCGATGAGTCCGGCCCCACGATCCCGGTCGGGCACGTCAATGGTATGAATGCCAAAGGCTGGTTCTTCGTATGGGTGAGCGCTATATAAGGCTTTCAATACTCGTGATTCGGCAGATGGCGGATAAATCATTTCCAACCGACATTCTGCTTCCAGATGAAGTTCGCCCTTTTTTCCGGTGAAGGGTTGTGCTTCTTCTCCCGCCCGAAAGCTTCCGGTCCCTGCCGACGAAAAACTACAATGGTCGTATTGTCCCAGTCGGCCGGCACCCGCTTCAGCCAGGGCTTCTCTCACTTTTTCGACATGCGAAACCGGCACATAGGTGTACAGTTGTTTTAATCCGGAAGGGTAGGGCGATAAAATACGGGTTTGCGTTAATCTCAATTTTTCGGCGATACGCGAATTCACGCCGCCCAGCCGGTTATCGAGATTGGTATGACAGGCATAAATAGCAATCTGGTTTTGAATGGCTTTTATCAGGGTACGTTCCACATAATTGGTTCCGTTTATTTTTTTCAATCCGCGGAAAACAATGGGATGATGCGCAATGACTAACTCACATTTTTTTTCAATGGCTTCATCAATAACGGCTTCGGTACAATCCAGACAAAGCAATACCTTCTGTATCACCGAATCCGGATTCCCATACAATAAACCACTGTTATCGTACTCTTCCTGTAAGCTGAGCGGGGCTAATTCTTCAATAACCCTGGTAATTTCCCTGATGCTTGGCATAGTTTACAATGAACTTTTTAGGATATGTTGTGCCAATAGTCCGGCCCAGATAGCATATTCATCGGGTGAATAATGTAAAAGATCGTCGGTAAGAAATTCCTTTTGACGGGCATGCTTCCGGGTTGATTCGGTAATATTAAAATACACACAACCCATTTTATGGCACCAGGCTTCGTTTACGGCATTAAATGCATTGATTTCTTCAGTCACCTTTTGGGGGTCATGACTTTGATTGAATGGTGTTAAACCCCAATCGGGAATGGAAAGCACCAAAACCCGTTCGGGTCTGGCCCCGGCAAAAAGTATAGCCTGACACAGAAGGGAATAAAACTGCCAGTGATATTCTTCCACACTGCGGCCACGGTATTGATTATTCACTCCAATGAGCAGACTCACCCAGTCGTGATCCAGGGCCGGTGCTTTTTGGGCCAGTGCAGCCGACAACTCATCGGTAGTCCAGCCGGTTACCGCAACTACGCCGGAAAGTGTGGCCGGAATCCCCTGATCCTGTAGCATGCGGCAGAGTTGTGCCGGAAAACTTTCTTCTGAAGTTACCTGTTCACCAATGGTATAGCTATCGCCTAAGGCAAGATATTTCATGGTTCCAATTTAACTTGATGCATCAGGTTTTCAAACAAGGCCGGGTAGTTTTTTGTTGAATCGATAAAACTACACGAGAAATTATATCCCCTGTTCCCCAGTACCGCAGTATACCCTTCAACAAAACAGGGGATACCGGGTTGTAGTGGAAATTGAAATCGAAAATGACCAAAACAGCGGTCGGGTGTACAAAGCGGAGGGAGTTGTTCTATTAGGGTCTCAGGATTTTTTATCTTCAGTTCAGTACAGGTCAGTTTAGTATACTCGGTATCCGGAATAGCCACCGGCATTTCTTCGGTCCATACCACCATGTTCTCCCTGAAATGATCGGCACTATCAGTCAGGGGTTCCAGAATACCTGCCTTGTGTCCCTGTTCGCGGGCTTCCCAGCCCGGAGGAAGTTGGATGTGGAAATGCAGACTATCGGAATGAAATGCACGACTTTGTTTTTCATTCTGCGAATCCCGGTTCGAGCAGGAATAAAATAAAAGTACAGGAAATAGAAAAATGAAACTTTTACGCATGCGGCAAATGTAAGTGCTTACAGGTTTTTGATTCTGACAATTTCTTCGTTGAAAATCACAAAAAACGGTAACTATGGCACATAAAATTATCTTTTTCGGAAAGAATGGCGCATATTTTTGATTGGTATAGCAATTGATAAATGAGTAGAAAATAAAAAAACTAAATATTATGACACAGTTTAGAGTAAAAACCCCGATGCATGTTCCAGGATTCCTGAACGCTATTGACCGCATGTTCAACGACGATTATCAGTTTTCGTTTGGGATG
>CAYWKR010000343.1:0-2805 GCA_964458785.1 uncultured Bifidobacterium sp.
GTTTATTTTCCATATTCAAGGTATGAATGAACTGCAGCATCAGACGGGTGGTTTGATGGTGACCGGTACCAAAACTCATCTTTGGGGTAATGACAATCTGATACCGGTATTGCGGTTGCGGGGTATGAAAAGAGGCTCTGATTAAAATTTCATTCCCAAGATACACTGGCTCGAAGGATGATTCCCATTGCTGATTCCAGTTCAGATCATCCATGCTTTCCCATGCGTACGATTGAATGAACGGAGTAACCGGCTCCAGAATTTCCTGCTCGTTCCAGTCTGCCTCGTTCAGGTACACCTCCAGTCCGTTTTCCTTTTGTTCCATACCCAAAACCGGCCATTCAGTGAACAAGGCCATACAAATTTCACTTTGTTCTTCGTTTACCGTTTTCAGAATCAGCTTCACATACTTCATACTGCGAATGTATTAATCGGTTTCTATACTTCTGCACCATTATCTTTGTGCCCCCGATGCTGAACCGTTATCTCACCACCTATTCTCCTGCCATGCAGTTTGTGGTATTCTGTGCCATACTCTCGATGTGCTGGTTTACGGGTGGAACATTCGGGGAAATGTGGAGTGTGAAGTTCACCGGACTGAAAGCCGAACAAATCTCCACTATGTCAAGCATTCCTCATTCGCTATCGGAGACACTGAAATGGATGAACGGTATTCTCCTGATTATTCTGTTGCTGATTCCGGCTTTGCTTTTTGCTTATCTGGCTTACCCGTATCCATTGGAATACCTGGGATTCCGCCGGGTGTCGAATCCTTCCTACTATGTTTTAGCCTTCCTGCTGTTATGTATGGCACTTCCTTTCAGTTCTGTTATCGAACAAGGTTGCAGGGACTTGCCATTCTTTCAGAAATTTCATGAAAACGATGAACAATACAACCGGATGGCATCGTCGATGTTATTTGCCGATACAGTACCTGCATTACTGAAAAATCTGCTGGCGGTATGCTTACTTCCGGCGTTGATTGAAGAAATTTTTTTCAGGGGTTGTTTACAGCAGTTATTACTCCACTGGATGAAAAAATATACCTGGCTGGTTTTGATTTTAGTAGCTGCCATCTTTAGTGCATTCCATGGTCAGATGAGTGGATTTCTTCCACGTTTGTATCTCGGACTGATCTTAGGAATAGTATATTATCTTTCCGGAAGTATCTGGCTATCCATCGGACTTCACTTTCTGAATAATGCCATCAGTGTGGTACTCGCCTGGTTATTTCACAGTCATATCCTGAAGGGCAGTATGGAAACCCTGCCGGATGTACCGTTGTGGATAGGTATTCCGGCGGGTCTGTTGTCGGTTTTGGTGATAGTAGTCTGGTATCGAAAACGAATTCCCTTTCCGGTCTATCAATGGATCGATGAAACTGAAAATACTAATGAATGAAATGGACCTGTATATATAAAACCACCAGTCGCTTTGAAGCGGAAGCTATTCAGGGAAATCTGGACTCGGCGGGAATCCCCTGTGTGATTCTGAACAAACAAGACAGCTCGTATCTGGCTTTTGGCTACGTTGAAATTCATGTTCCGGAACCGAAAGTGAACGATGCCCGTATCATCCTGAATCAGAATTCATTTAACCCGCAGGATAACTGATATGGCATTTCATCTTCCAACTTTTTTAACCCGTTTGGGCAGTGCCATAGTTTTCAGCGCCGTGATGATGGCCGGTTTGCTTTTCAATTCCTGGGCCTTTATTGCTTTATTTTTTCTGGTGAATATTCTTTGTCTCATGGAATATGCTTCGCTGATTGAACCTATACTGGGTATACAGTTTAGCAGAAACGAACGAATGAATTATGTATTTGCCGGCATGACCTTATTTCTGACGGTGGCTGCTTTGCCGATCACCCTTTGTGAAGATCCTGCAGCACTGATACTTCGTGCGTTCAGTTTTCAAATTCTTGGACTCTTTATCGGCGCCGTACTGATTTTCTTTTTATTCCGCAGTAACAGAAAAAGTAATTATCTGCTTACCGGTATCTCTTATATCTCCTTATCGCTGGGTTTACTGGTGCATATTCGTTTTGAGAGTTTGTATCTTCCTTTAATTCTGATTCTGCTTATCTGGATGAATGATACGATGGCCTACTTATGCGGATCCTTTTTTGGAAAAACCCCTTTCTTTCCGGCTATCTCCCCTAAAAAAACCATGGAAGGAACCCTGGGGGGAGTATTATTTACCATGGCATTTGCATTCCTGTGGGGATGGAATACGGAATGGTTTCCGCTTTCGTTCTGGATCTTGCTGGCTTTAACGGCATCGGTTGCTGGAACCGCCGGTGATTTGGCGGAATCGAAATTGAAACGACTGGCTGGTGTAAAGGATTCAGGACAACTGATGCCGGGACATGGCGGTGCACTGGATCGTTTTGATTCGCTTTTATTAGCGGCACCTTTTGCTTTTCTGATTTCTTTGTGGTATTCGATTTGTTTAGCCGTGAAGGTGTTCTGATTCAAAAAAAATGTTGAATAGTTTAATTTTCGAATTCAACAATAAAATACATTGGATGTATTTACCATCTTATACCTGGTAAATTCTCACTGACGCCACTAAGTGTACAAACAGAATAAATTATGGCTGATTTATTTTCGGTACTGAAAGTACTACCACTTTATTCTGTTTATTATTTTTAGATAGTATTTCGCTTCTGATTGAAAAAGAAGGGTTCAAATTCGTACTCCGGTATGGCGGTCTTCAGTTGTACTGTGGCAGCAGGCATACTTCATAAAAATAGTTCTATACATTATTAAATAATCCCAAAATGAAAAAAATAACGTTAGCATG
>CAYWKR010000344.1:0-2802 GCA_964458785.1 uncultured Bifidobacterium sp.
CATCGGCGTTTGCCATTCCTAAGCGGATCGGGAGCATGAATTTGGGTGAACTGAATGCTATCTGTATTGGCCTCAGGAAATTATTATTCAGCTTCTGCTTTTCTTTTTCATTCACTTTTACTACAAAGAATTTCAAATTACTGCGGATATATGGATCAAGGACTTCTTCGGCATTCGGCGGGATTTTGTACCCATTTTCGGTCAGCCAGGTCTTCAGTCCCGTACTTTCTTTGGCGCTTAGTATAAGAATATCGTATTCGCCAACGAGGTATTTGGCTTCTACCTTTACTGAACTTTCCTTTTCTCTTGATTCAGCTTTGCCTGGCGCCATCATTCTATTCAGCGACTTATCCGCTACCGTCGCTACCTCGTCGTACATATGCCTGTTGCAGGGATTTTCATCCCAGTATTCGACAAGCCTGGGAGCGCTGTAGTCGTTCAATTTCTGGAAAATAGACGGGTCCACCACCTTGATATTCTCCTTTTGCAATACAACCGGTACCGGAACCACCATGGCAAAATCCTTCGTATCTCCTTTGAAATCATTGTACATCGTGATGACATTCCGGTTACCATCCCGTACCAGGATCACCTGACTGGTCTTGTTCTTTAATGTGCCATCCGCTTTACTTACATAGAATCCGCAGAAGGAGTACAACAAAGGGGATAGGAGGGTAAGACCCCCGATAATTAGAATTTTCTGTTTCATACGGCTTTTTTTATTATAAGAATTACATGACTGACTTGGAATAGATCGTTTGCAGAAACCGCTCTTCCTGAATGGTCATTTTCGTTGAAGGGGTCCATTCGAAATTTCTGGCTTTAAATAGTTTGTCAAGCAGGGGAATGAGTGGTTGGGCAGCCACCAACACATAAATGGGAGCGCCATTAATAAACCTGAAGGTTGCGAGGTAAAAAGCTGCACAACCGATTCCGATGCTCCACAGGATCCTGGCCACACGATGATTCGGTGTTGTTTTTGGGTCGGTGATCATGAAAAAGGCAAACAATAATAAACTGCCGGTGCTTACTGATTGGATAAAATGGTCCATAGGCCAACCGAGGTAGATGATCTGCCGGGTAAACAACAAACCACCAAAACTTCCCAGGAAAGCGAGACTGACGTCGATTTTCTGAACCTTTGTCGTTACAGTAAAGCCCAGACTTAATACGGTAAATACTATGACGGCATCGCTGCCCCATTGCCCGGGGCTGATCCAGGCGTTACCGGTGAGCAACACGGCCGCTACAATCCCAAGCGCCGAGGGATTAAAAATGTGTTTTCCATTAATGCGTAGTATATATTTAGAAAGAATGGAAACGGTGGCGGCCAGTATTGCTGCAACCGGTTCGTGGGTTTTCAGCAGCAGGCTTAGTCCGAAGGAGGAGATCAAAACCGACGGAATTCCTTTCCGGTATCTTTCTAAAAGCGGTATGTTTTTGTTACCCCCAATCCACTCGCATGCGAATTGTACTATAAGGCTGGTGGCAAAGTAGGTGGCATATAACCAGGTTTCACTTTTCCAGTGGAGAACGAAAATGCCGTAGGTCAAAAAAATGCTTTGGAAAATAATCTGAAAATAGCGGGCGTCTTTCAATAACCGGGCAGGTAGCATACAATTTATTTGCGCATAGGATGAATAGTCGTTGCTGTTTGCACAACATCACAGACTGAAAATGGGCAGATTGGAAAAAATAAAATTTTATGGAATGATGATTACCAGGCATCGCCGCTGATCAAAATTCAGTTGTATTTTACCTGTAATTGCTTACATTAGTTTACGGATACTGAATTCTGTATTACCACGCCGATTAATAATGCTGCCATGAAAAAAACAATACTGCTGCTTTTTTTTGCCCATCAATTATTGAATGTTTATTCCCAAAAAGGAAACCTGCCTTGTAGTAAGCCCGAATACAGGCAATTTGATTTCTGGATTGGCGAGTGGGAAGTTTTTTCCCCAAAGGGAAACAAGGCTGGCGACAGCAAGATAAGCCTGATACTTGATAGTTGTGTAATACTGGAAGAATGGACCAGTGCGGGTATGCAACAGGGTTTGATCTATTCCGGCAAAAGCTTCAATTCCTACAATTCAGCTACAAGACAGTGGCAGCAAACCTGGACAGACAATACCGGGAACACCACCGAATACCTTCGGGGAGAGGCCGGCAATGGAAAAATCGTGTATTACGCCGATAAGGTAACCGGGCCCCAAGGCAAACTGTTCATGCGCCGGTTATCCTTTACCAAACTAAGTGAAAATAAAGTACGGCAACTTGGAGAGCGAAGTGATGATGAAGGAAAAACATGGACAGTAGAATACGATCTCGAGTATCGCCGCAAAAAATAAGGTAAAGAGAATGCGTACAACTTTTTTGAAATGGCAACATTAAAGACCAGGGCAACGACGCTTAGTGTGACGGAATTCCTTCGTTCCGTTGCTGACGAAAATAAACGAAGGGATTGCAGGGCCTTACTGAAGCTGATGAAAAATTGCACGGGAGAAAAACCCGTTCTATGGGGTAATGGCGTGGTAGGGTTTGGGAGGTATCATTATAAGTCTGAACGAAGTAAACAGGAGGGAGATTGGTATATGACCGGCTTCTCTCCGCGGAAAACGAATCTAACTATATATATAATGCCGGGATTCGGTAAGTATAAAGGAATGCTTGCTAAACTGGGTAAATATAAAACGGCGGGCGCATGCCTGTATCTGAATACCATGGCGGATATAGATGAGAAAGTGCTTGCAGAGCTCGTGACTGCCGCGTTCGGGGATATGAAACAGAAATACAAATAAT
>CAYWKR010000345.1:0-2760 GCA_964458785.1 uncultured Bifidobacterium sp.
CACCCTGCCCTTGTTTTGTTATACCGCGGCTGCCTGGTTCAACAATCAGTTTTATGTAACAGCTGTGCGAATTGAAAAAGATATTCGTCAGGAAAAAAGCGGATACGACGACGAAAGAATTCAACAGGGAGTAAAACATTTTACAGAAGCCTATCCAAACAACCGCCTAGTGAAACACCTGGCCGATACCTGCTGCAATACCTATTGTTGTCCCGCGGCCCGAAACTTTTTCCTCGGTCGCTGGGAATGTCCTATCCCTTCTTCTCCGGCCTGCAATGCCAATTGTCTGGGTTGCATCTCGTTTCAGCCCGAAGATGAAACCATTGTTTCTTCACACGACCGGCTCACCTTCAAACCCACCGTAGAAGAAATTGTGGAATACACGGTACCTCATCTCGAAACCGCGCCCTATCCTATTATCAGCTGGGGCCATGGCTGCGAAGGCGAACCTCTGTTGATGTGGCAAACCATACGCGACAGCATTACCGAAATCCGAAAGCATACGTCCAAAGGCAGTATCAATATTAATACCAATGGCAGCGATCCCAAAGCGGTGGCCGAATTAATGAAAGCCGGACTCAACAGCATCCGCGTCAGTCTCAATTCATTTCGTGAACCCATTTATTCGGCTTATTACCGACCCAATAATTATCAGTTCAGCGACATTATCGAATCGCTTAAAGTGGTGAATAAGGCTGGGGGCTGGACTTCGGTCAACTATTTTGTATTTCCCGGAATGACCGATAGCGAAGCCGAAGTAGAAGCCCTGTTGCAGGCTATTGGCGATACCGGACTGAATATGATTCAATGGCGCAATTTCAATATTGATCCCGACTGGTACCTCGGTAAACTGGGGGTTAGTGATACCGGCCCCTGTTTTGGCATTAAACAGGTTATGGATATTGTTCACGACGAATTTCCAAACGTCAAATTCGGCTACTTCAATCCACCCATCGAACGTATTCGCGGTAATTACGACGAAGCGTTTGCACATTAATTTTTTTTGTGGCTTCATCGTTGCCCGCCCTGTGCAGCGGAAGGGGCGATGGCACCGTTCATCAGACGAACACGATGTAGCTTTGCCTTTCATGCAGTATCATTGTAAAAAGCTCTTGTTTTGAAACGTATCGATATCCATACCCACATCATGCCCGAAAAAATGCCCAACTGGTTTAAAAAATTCGGGTATGGCGAATTCATTCATCTCGAACACCATAAACCCTGTTGTGCGCGCATGATCAAGGGCGATAAATTTTTCCGTGAAATTGAAAGCAATTGCTGGGAACCGAACGATCGCATCCTGGATATGGATCAGACTTCGGTCACCATGCAGGCCCTTTCCACCATACCGGTACTGTTTAATTACTGGGCTAAAGCTGCAGATGCGCTGGAAACCTCCCGGTTCTTCAACGATCATATGGCGCAATGTGTTGATCTGCATCCCGACCGTTTTATTGCCCTGGGAACCGTGCCGCTTCAGGATACCGATGTAGCCATTCGTGAAATGGAACGTGTAGTGAAGGAACTGAAAATGCCCGGTATCGAAATCGGTTCGAATGTCAACCAACTCAATCTGGGGGATCCCCGTTTTGAAGCCTTCTGGCAGGCTGCTGAAGAACTGAATTGCAGCATCTTTATTCATCCCTGGGAAATGATGGGCGAAGAGCATATTACCAAATACTGGTTACCCTGGCTGGTGGGTATGCCGGCCGAAACATCACGCGCTATGTGCAGTCTTATTTTTAGTGGTGTGATGGAACGCTATCCGAATCTTCGTTTTGCCTTTGCGCACGGCGCCGGTTCATTTCCTGCCACCATCGGACGTATAGAACATGGCTGGAAGGTGCGGCCCGATTTATGTGCCGTAGATAACGAACATAATCCCCGGAAATATCTCGGACAATTCTGGGTAGATAGTCTGGTGCACGATCCCGCTTCCTTCCGTTTGTTGCACGAAGTGGTAGGAACCGATAAAATATGCTGTGGTAGTGATTATCCATTCCCATTAGGCGAACATCGTCCGGGCGAACTGATCGAAGCCATGCAACTGGATCCGGAAAGCGCCGAAAAAATGCTCTGGCACAATGCCTGGGATTGGCTGGGCAGGAAAGGGCATTCATAAAAGGGAGAAACAGAACGTACGGTCTGTATTACATTTGCCGGAAAGGGTAGCATTGAAAAAATTCTTTATCTGGATAGGGGTATGCGGTCTTCTGCTGGTGGCCATGGGGTATTATTTCCTCTTTGCCTCCAATACCGGCGACTTCAGGCAAAAGGCCTTCATTTATATTCCAACCGGTAGTTCGTATGCACAATTGTTGCAACAGATTGAAAAAAATAACTTGTTGCATAATTTACATTCCTTCGATCGGATGGCACAGTGGCTGGGCTTACCCAATCACCTGCATGCCGGAAAATATCAGATACGTGAAGGAATGGGAAATTTTACCATTGCCTGGATGCTCAAAGGGGGGCGTCAGGTTCCGGTACGTTTAGTGATCCGGAAAATGCGTACTGAAAACGATTTGGTGCATAAATTCAGTTCAGAACTGGAACCCGATTCATCCTCATTCAAATCCTTGTTTCACGATACATCCTTCCTGAATCAGTATCAATTAAAACCCGGCGAAATACAAGCCCTGATTTTACCGGATACCTATCAATTCTACTGGAATACCACTGCGCGTAAGGTGCTGGAAAAACTGGGAAAAAACTATCGGAATTTCTGGAACGAAGAACGACTTCGCAAAGCGGAGAAAC
>CAYWKR010000346.1:0-2752 GCA_964458785.1 uncultured Bifidobacterium sp.
ATAGTCGCGAAATGGAAGCACTTTATCTTCAGGTAACTCGAAGACAAATGGTAAGTATGGGTATCCTGAATCATCATTTTTTTGAAGAGTTAAAAAAATCGCTGGGCGACGATTACAGGGTATGTGGTTATTTTCTGAACGGGAAGCTGATTGCTTTTTCAAGTGCCATTGTTCATAACAATTGCTATGATATGAATTATATTGGTTTCGATTACAGCCTGAACCACACCTTTCATTTGTATTTCAATATACTGTTTCAGTGTTTGGAAAATACCATGGCGTTGGGTTGTTGTACCCTGATTCTGGGTCGTACGGCCCTGGAAGCCAAAGCCATTATGGGGTGTGAACCCGATTACCGCTACAGCTTTTATCGGCTTCGGAATCCGGTAGTGCAGCGTTTTTATCTGATGGTATCTTCGTATTTCCACGAACAGCAGGGCGAACACTGGAAAGAACGGCATCCGTTTAAGTCGGGCTATTACCTCGAAAAGAAAAAATAAGACAAGTGTTCACCGAGTTGAAACGGAAACCTTATCTTCAAACACTTAAACACATTGTACTATGGATAGTAATAACAAAAGAGTGGCGTTGGTTACAGGGGCAACCGGTGGACTTGGAACCGCGATGTGCCGTGAATTACTCAAAGATGGTTACCGGGTGGTAGCTAATTACCGGAATCCGAAAAAAGCCGAAGAATGGCTAGCCGGCATACGGGCCGAAGGATTGAATGTAGATATGGCCGAAGGGGATGTATGCGATTTCGACAGCATGGCCCACATGATTGCCGATATTGAATCGCGCATTGGAGGAATTGATATTGTAGTGAATAATGCCGGTATTACCCGCGATGGGCGCTTTTCGAAAATGAGCAGGGAAGACTGGCTGGCCGTAATCGATACCAACCTGAATTCGGCATTTAATGTAACAAGGAATGTGATTGAAGGAATGATAGACCGGAAATTCGGACGAATCATTAATATCAGTTCGGTGAATGGACAACGCGGACAATTTGGTCAGGCGAACTATTCAGCGGCTAAAGCCGGTCTGCATGGATTTACAAAAACCCTGGCCATGGAAGTTGCTAAATATGGCATTACGGTAAATACGATTTCGCCCGGTTACATTGCCACCGATATGGTAATGGCCGTACCCGAAAAAGTGCGCGATGCCATTGTTGCCCAGATTCCGGTAGGCCGCCTGGGTGGTACACAGGAAGTAGCTCATTTGGTTTCGTTTTTAGCCAGCGATGATACCAGCTTCATTACAGGAGCCAATTACAGTATCAACGGCGGTCAGCACGTTTATTAATAGCCCTGGTCGGTACGGGAGAATTTGTTTGGACAATAAGGCCCTCCGGTACTATATTTGCTGTTGCTGTGACAGTAGATCTGTACGCTTTGCGAAATACAGCAATTACCCTTTTATTATACGATTGAATTTTTAGTATGCAATACAATACTACCCGTCCGCTGATGACTGTTCGTGAATACGGACGCAGTGTACACGATATGGTAAGCTATTTGCTCACCATCGAAGACCGCGACGTACGGCAACGAAATGCTGAAGCGGTGATTGAAATCATGGCGATGCTGAATCCTCAGGCGAACGCTATGGAAGATTATAAGCACAAACTCTGGGATCACCTGTTCCTGATGTCGAATTATAAACTCGATGTGGATAGTCCATACCCCATTCCAACCGAAGAAATAAAACAGCGCAAACCCGATCCGATTCCCTATCCAAAAAATAAAATCCGCTGGAATCATTTTGGAAAGAGTTTCGAGAAGTTGTTTGAAAAGGCTATGAATGAACAGGATGAAGAACTGAAACAAGGACATATTCAGGTGTTGGCACTTTTTATGAAAGTGGCTTATTCGAACTGGCATAAAGAAAATGTGCACGACGATATGATTCGCGATGAGTTGGCCAATATGAGTAAAGGGCAACTGATTTACGATCCGGGTGTGCGTTTTCGTGATGTGGTGGATAGTTCCGATTTACCCACCATCAGACCCGTAAATCCGGAAGGACTTTCCAAACGTATGTTTGAACGAAGTATGAGAAACAACCGGAATAATGTAAACGGAATTAATCCGAACCGGAATAACAAATTCAAAAAATTCAGAAAAAAAAATAACCCTAATAATTCCTGAGCCACAAGGGCCGTTGTACTTTGCAAAGCATGAACAGCTTTGAAATTTACGGTGGCAATGCACTGAATGGTGAGGTTGAACCGCAGGGGGCGAAAAATGAAGCATTACAGGTAATCGCCTGTACCCTCATCAGTTCAGAGAAAATAACCATTAAAAATATTCCCGACATCCTGGATGTTCGCATGCTGATCGCGTTGCTTGAAGATTTGGGTGTGGAAGTGGAAAAACTCAATGCGCATACCTATACATTTCATGCGCGTGAAGCGAATCTCGATTTTCTGATCAGTCCCGAATTCAAAAAGAAATCGGGAAAGTTACGGGGGGCTGTTATGCTGGCAGGACCATTACTGGCCCGTTTCCGTAAAGCATATATTCCGCAGCCGGGGGGTGACAAAATTGGTCGCCGCCGACTTGATACCCATATACTGGGCTTCGAGAAACTGGGAGCGCAATACGAGTATAACGAAGAGGAACATTTCTTTACGCTGCAAACCAAAGGATTAACCGGAACCTATATGTTACTCGATGAACCTTCGGTAACCGGTACAGCCAATATTTTAATGGCGGCGGTGGTAGCAAAAGGAAAAACCCGTATTTAT
>CAYWKR010000347.1:0-2748 GCA_964458785.1 uncultured Bifidobacterium sp.
CTGGCACCATGCCATAATCCGGTAATAAAAAATACAGTAAACAAATGAAGGTAGGTACGGACTGCTCCTTTCTGATTTCCTCCCAATGGGATATACACATAATCGCGGAAAAAAGTGCTGAGACTGATATGCCATCGACGCCAAAAATCCTGAATCGAGCGGGCAATATAGGGGAAGCGAAAATTCTCGGGAAATTCAAACCCAAACATATTGGCTAATCCGATGGCCATATCGGAGTATCCCGAGAAGTCGAAATAGATTTGAAAAGTATAACAGATGAGAGCTAACCATGTAATACTTCCGGAAACATCAGCCTCCTTCATTGAAAATATTTTATCGGCTACCTCACCACAGGTATTTGCTATCAACATTTTTTTTGCCAGGCCCACAATGAATCGCTGAACCCCACGTCGTAACAAGGCGGTATCCAAACGGCGGTTTCTTAATTGGGCATCCATATCGCGGTAACGTACTATGGGGCCAGCTATAAGTTGCGGGAAGAACAGAATATATAATCCGGCATTTAAGGGATTATGTGAAACCTGTGCTTCTTTCCGGTAGATATCCGTGATATAGGTTAAGCCGTGAAAGGTAAAAAACGATATTCCCAATGGTAAATGAACCCAATCTTCCTTTTTCAATAATGGAGTATGAAACAGGGAATGCATGATTTCATTCATCCAGAAATTGTAGTACTTGAAGTATAGTAAAAGACTCAGATTCAGGACGATACCCAGAAACAACAGCAAACGTTGCGTACTTCGGGTAAAGGCTGCTATCCCAAGACCGAACATATAATTCATCAGGATAGAAAGAATAACCAACAGGGTATATTCTTTTTCTCCCCAGAAATAAAATAATAAACTGCCAATACAAAGCACCAGATTTTGCAGATAGATGCTTCTCCGGGTTGCGAAATAAAAGACAATAATCAGCGGAAGGAAGTAAAAGAGAAAAACCGGGGAGCTGAATACCATGTGGCCGTAAAGGTATTCATGTAAAACTTTTTTACAAATTGTTGTTGACGACCTGAACTCCTAATTCAATCCGTTTATAAAGAAACAGGATTCCTTCTCGAAGAAGATTCACTGAGATACTTTGTTTTAATGGCGTATACCTGTTGTAAAATGGCCTGAACATCGTAATGACAAAGGGCATGTAACTCGGATGGCTTTCCATGTTCTATTACTTCATCCGGGATTCCCAAACGATAAAGTGTATTGGTATATCCATTCGCCGATAAAAATTCGAGACAGGCAGAACCAAAACCACCCATAATGGTTCCATCTTCCACTGTGATAAGATATGGATATGTTTGAGCAATATGATGCATCAGTGCTTCATCGAGTGGTTTTACGAAACGCATATTAAAATGGGCTATTTCCATTCCTTCTGCAGCCAGTTGACGACAAGCCTGTATGGCAAAATTTCCGGGATGCCCGATAGTCAGTATCGCTATATCGTTTCCTTCCCGAATACATTGCCCTTTCCCGATTTCCATTTTTTCGAAGGGTGTTTTCCAATCGGGCATTACCCCTTCGCCCCGGGGATAGCGAATCACAAAAGGAAGACGATTGCTATCCAATTGTGCCGTATACATCATATCCCGCAACTCTTTTTCATTCATGGGAGCCGAAACAATCATATTGGGAATACATCGCATGTAGGCTATATCGTAGGCACCATGATGGGTAGGCCCGTCGTCGCCTACTAAACCGGCCCGATCGAGGCAGAATATCACAGGCAGATGCTGAATCGCTACATCATGAATCACCTGATCGTAGGCTCTTTGCATGAATGAGGAATAAATATTGCAGAACACCTTCATTCCTTCAGTGGCCAGTCCGGCACTCAGAGTAACGGCATGCTGCTCACAAATCCCAACATCAATAGCCCGGTCAGGCATTTCGGTCATCATATACTTTAATGAACAGCCTGAAGGCATGGCTGGCGTAATGCCCATGATCTTGGGATTTTGTTCTGCCAGTTCAATGATGCTTTTACCAAAAACATCCTGATATTTTGGAGGTTGAGGTGAATCATACACCACTTTATTAATCTTTCCGCTTACCTTATCAAACAGTCCGGGGGCATGCCATAAGGTTTGATCCTGTTCGGCCAACTCATACCCCTTCCCTTTTATGGTATTGATATGTAATAATTTAGGTCCTTTAATCTGACTTAAATCTTTAAGAATTTCAACCAGTTTAGTGACATTATGCCCATCCACCTGTCCGAAGTATCGCAGTCCCAGTCCTTCAAATAAATTGCTGGTTCTGGACACTACCCCTTTTATACCGGCTTCTATTTTGGATGCCATTTTTTGATGAAAACGACCACCGGGTAATTTTCCGATCATGGTCCAAATTTCATCCCGCACCTTATTATAAGTATGTGATGTGGTAATATCCGTAAGGTATTCTTTCAACGATCCGACATTTGGATCGATGCTCATATTGTTATCGTTCAGGATAATCAGCAAATCGGTGCCGCTGGAACCGGCGTGTTGTAATGCTTCAAACGGCAGTCCGGCGGTCATGGCCCCATCGCCGATTATAGCAATATGTTGTTGCCCGCTTTTATTATTCAGGCGGGCAGCCAAAGCCATACCTAATGCTGCCGAAATAGAGGTGGATGAATGTCCTACCCCAAAAGCATCGTATTCACTTTCATCTCTCTTGGGAAACCCACTGATTCCATTCAGTTTTCGGTTGGTATGAAAAACCTAAAACTGAATGGAATCAGTGG
>CAYWKR010000348.1:0-2739 GCA_964458785.1 uncultured Bifidobacterium sp.
GTGCCTCCGGTACAGGTTCGGGTATATCCGCCCAAATAAATTTTACCTTCTGTGGTAATAGCTAATCCATAACTGCTGCTGTTATTGTTGTTTCCGAAAATATTCAGAAAGAGTCCGTTAGGTGAAAAAGTATGATCGCGCGAACCATCCGGTTTAATCATCAGCATGGCAAAATGCACCGTGTCTCCGGATCCCTGATTGCCGGTCAGTAATAAATTTTCATTACTCATCATCTCGGCATTCAGTATAGTTTCGGTTTCGCCCTGATTGGTAAGATCGTATATTTTCCAACCATTAGTTCCAAATGCATTCTGTGTACTGCCATCATTTTTTATTTTCAAAACGGCATAATTCCAATCGGAGCCATTGACATAACTTGAACCACAGATATAGTATTCATTCACACTATTAGCAAAAATTCGTCGGCCTTCTTCGTGACTTCCGGAACTCTGACTATTATAAAAGGCTAATCCATCCGAATCAAAACCGGTATCCAGATTTCCATTGGAATCAAATCGCATCACCACCAGTTTTGTAAATGTGCCGGTGCCCATAGTGGTATAGTATTTTCCGGTTAATAAATAGTGGTGTGCTTTGTCTATCTGAATATCATTTATCTGATAATAGATGGAACTGTTGCCAGTACCCACTTCGGTAGAACCCAAATTTCCGAAACCGGTATCAAGCAATCCATTGGTATTCATACAAGCTATGGTAGCGGTTTGGGTTCCCTTCATTCCGGCAACAATTAATTTATTGGTTACAGGGTTATATACCATATCGTTGAATGTAAAATAGGTAGAGAAGATAGAAAGACCTGCATTTCCAAAACTTACATCCATAACACCGTTGGATTTCAGTTTGCTTACAAAGGCATAGGTATTCGATCCTGTTCCTGTATTGCCACAGATATACAGTTCATTATTCAGCAGAAGCATGGCTTGAATATCGGTTCTTAGACTGGCGACTTGAAGGGTGGTTTTACCCGCAGTGCCATATGCGGGGTCCACACTGCCATCGATTAATATATGCCTGATATAGGCATGACTATTTCCAAAGGGATTATAAGCCACCAGGGCCGAACCATCGGGCAGATCCACAATACATTGCCCAATCCGGCTTCCATCACTAATCAAGCGTCCATCGGTATCAAAGGTGTTATCCAAACTACAGGGAACTTGTGCCTGAGAAAGTTTGGTGCTTAGAAGCAAAAGCAAAGAAAGAGTCATCCATTTGAGCATATCTGTCGTTTTTAGGGATGACGAAAATAAAATCATGGCTGTTAGGCCTGCGAAAGAATGGCGGATAGCACCTCCAGCATGATTAATCGTATTCGTATTCCCGACTGGGGACTCAAATTTTATTGGGTCTGGGTTGATGAGAATGTATAGTTTACGTATTGACAGGCGTTAAAATAGTACATATTTCTATTATATTTTAACAGAACAAAGATGGTAGTATAGTGACCTCTGTGCATAGTTGAGCACGAGTGATTTCTATTAAAAAGAGAACATTATTGAAAACAGTTGGATGTTTAGCTTGTCCAAATTCTGCTTATTTATGAACTGAAACGTGTACCTTCGCCCGCATTTTGGAAAAAAAGTACAAACAATTCATATAAACCGAATATTATGGCCAGTGTATTTCAAGAGAATATAGGTGTACAACACGAAAAAATTACTGTTAAACTCAGTAAGGAAGATTATTTACCGGGGATCGACAAAGCCCTGAAGCAATATAGTAAAAATGCAGCTATTCCGGGGTTCCGGAAGGGAATGGTGCCGGTGAGCATGATTCGGAAAATGTACGGGCAATCGGTTTTTTCCGATGAGGTTTTGCGCATTGCCGGGAAGCAGCTTGAAGATCATCTGATACAGAATAAGGCTGAAATCTTTGCCCGTCCCATACCGGCAGCCAGTCAGGAGCAATTAAGCTTCGATTTAAACAACCCTCAGGATTATACATTCGAATTTGAAATTGGAACCAAACCTGAATTCAGCATACCCTTGCTTTCTGGGAAAGAAACACTTCCTTATTATAAGATTAAGGTGACCGATGAGATGGTTCGGGAAGAAGCTGAACGCCTGCAGTATAAAGCCGGAGAAATGACCGAACCGGAAACCGTATCATCGGGTGATGATGTATTGAATGTAGAATTCGATGAATTAAACGAAAATGGTGAGTTGAAGGCGGGGGGTATTCACAAGGATAATTCGTTGCTGGTACGTTATTTCAACGATTCCTTACAGCAACAATTGATGGGTAAGAAAAAGGGGGATACCGTAGATTTTATTCTGAACCAAACCTTCGATGAGAAACTCCTGCCTGCTATTATGCGCGATTTGGGACTTGATCCGGCGAAGGAGGAAGACAAAGCCATGCGTTTTCGTTTGTTGATTACCAAATTGGGTCATGTAGAGAAATCGGAATTGAATAAGGAAATGTACGATAAGATTTATCCGGGTCGTGGATTGGAAACGGAGGAAGACTTTTTATCAGTTCTGCGGGAAGAAATGGAGCGCTATTGGGATTCGCAGTCGAAAAACCAGTTGCACAACGAAATATTTGAACGTCTGGTTCATGAAACACCGATTGAAATACCTACCCAGTTTTTAAAGCGCTGGATGAGCGTGGGAGGAGAAAAATATAAAAGTCCGGAAGAAGTAGACAAGGAGTTCGGAGGTTTCGAGCATCAGTTGCGCTGGCAATTAATTAGCGACAGGGTAATTGATGAAAACA
>CAYWKR010000349.1:0-2735 GCA_964458785.1 uncultured Bifidobacterium sp.
TTCATCAGCATCTTTCACGGTATCGGGTACAAATTGCCGTAACCAATCCATCAGATTCAGATCGTTTTCGAAGAACTTCTGATTGTTATTAGGTAGATACGCTTTGGTGATGGTGGTACCCCATTCGAAATCACCGGCATCGGCTGTTTGTTCGCCATTAATGATATCGAAGAAGGCATGTACAGCCAACTGATTTTTACTGACAAAAAGCACCTTATCGTTCTTGCCAATTTCAAAATTGACATCGGCAAACAAAGGAGTTCCTTCGATGGCAGCCGATAACTTGTGCACTTTCAGAATATCGTTCCCAACGGCCCGATCGGGTTTGAAAATAATACCGGGATATTTCCGGTTACTGGGTTTAATTTCTTCAATAACCAGTTTCTCCAGGGCCTTCTTACGCGAGGTAGCCTGTTTACTTTTACTGGCATTGGCACTGAAGCGGGCAATGAAATCGAGCAGGTCTTTCCGCTTCTCTTCCATTTTTTTGTTTTTATCGCTCAACTGCCGGGCTGCCAGCTGACTACTTTCATACCAGAAGGTGTAATTCCCGGTATAAATCGAAATTTTACTTCGATCCACATCGGCCACATGGGTACAAACAGTATCCAGAAAGTGACGGTCGTGACTCACTACAATGGCGGTGTTTTCGTAATCGGCCAAAAAATTTTCCAGCCAGCGAATGGTTTCCACATCCAGGTCATTGGTCGGCTCATCGAGCAACAGAATATCGGGATTGCCAAACAGGGCCTGTGCCAACAACACCCGTACCCGTTGCGTACCATTCAGATCCTTCATCAGGGTGGGATGCCATTCGTCGGTAATTCCGAGGTTTGTGAGTAGCTGGGCCGCATCGCTTTCGGCTGTATAGCCTCCCATTTCTCCGTATTCTGCTTCCAGTTCTCCGGCGCGGATTCCGTCGGCTTCTGAAAAATCTTCCTTCATATAAAGGGCATCCTTTTCCTGCTGTACATCCCAGAGGTGTTTATTCCCCATGAGCACGGTATGGATGGCACTGAATTCGTTATAGGCAAAATGATTCTGCTTCAACATGCTGAGTCGTTCGCCCGGACTGATACTTACGTTCCCTTTATTGGGTTCAATTTCTCCGCTGAGTATTTTCAGGAAGGTACTTTTTCCGGCCCCGTTCGCACCGATAATCCCATAGCAATTGCCTTTGGTGAAATTTATACTCACCTCATCGAAGAGAACCCGTTTACCGTATGAAAGGGATATATTATTGGTCGACAGCATGTCAATAGTTTTAAAAGGCCGCAAAAGTAAGTCAGGCAGGCAGAACAGAAAAAACAAAAAACCACGATCTGGAAAGACCGTGGTTCAATAGGATAATGAAAAAAAACACTACTAAATTTTCATTGCCGGTTGGTTTAATTTAAAACACTGTTTTCATAGATTCACCGGTTACGGAGCAAATGTATGTTCACCTGCAGCGGTGTATTAGAGTAAAATGAGTAAATGGTAGTTTTGGTTGAGAATTTGGCAAATTATACGTCACAACGGCTTTTTAATTTGGGGTTTCTATTTCAGGAATTGGATTGTACTTTCGTCGCCTAAGCCATACGCATGTCGACGATACAGGAACTTCTGCAATACACCACAGGACTACATTTTCAGGATCAGAACGAAGAGCAGTACAGTGAAACGCAATGGGGCCATTCCATTGAACGAATTACTACCGAAACGGATATCGACCAGTTGGATCTGGTAATTCTGGGTTGTGGCGAACGAAGGGGACAGCGAAATACCGATGGATATAGTCAGGCCCCTGATCTGGTGAGGGAAGCCTTTTATTCATTGCATAACTGGCATCCGCATCTTCGTATTGGCGATATGGGCAATGTAATGGAAGGGGCTGCCTTAAATGATACCCGGGTTGCCTTGAAAACCCATTTGAGTGAATTACACAAAATGGGGAAACGTGTGCTGGTAATCGGTGGTTCCCATGATTTGACCTTGCAGCAATATGAAGTATTCCGCGAACAGGAAGAGATTATAGATTTTACCATGATTGATATGCTGGCCGATGTGGCTGAAGGACATGGTCAGTCGTATGATGATCATTTGATGACCGCCCTCACCTCATCGCCTAATTTTGTACGACATTTTAACCTGTTTGGATTCCAGAGTTATTATGTGAATCCCCGTTTGGTAGAAACACTCGATAAACTGAGGTTTGATTGTGTTCGGGTGGGTATGGCCCGTGAAGACCTGGATCAGCTGGAGCCTGCTATCCGTCGTTCGCAGTTGCTGAGTATCGATATGAATGCGGTACGTTACAGTGATGCCCCGGCTAACAGGTTGGCTTCGCCGAATGGATTTTTTGGTGACGAAATGTGCAAACTTACCCGATTTGCAGGGATGAGCAGTGAGCTGAATAGTATGGGATTATATGGGTATCATCCTGAATTGGATCATCAGCGGCTCACAGCCAAACTGATGGCCCAGATGATTTGGTATTATTTGGATGGGTTAAGCATTGCTAAAGCAGAAGCCTCTCTGCAAGACCGGGATCAGTTTCTGGAATACCGGGTGGCGAATCCGGATATGGATGGGGTTTTTCTGAAAAGTAAACGCAGCAATCGCTGGTGGATGCAGATGCCGGGTGGACATTTTATTCCCTGCACCCATCGTGATTATCTGACGGCAGCACATAACGAATTGCCTGAACGCTGGCTTCGGGAAATGGAACGAATTGCCTGATAGTACAGGAAGGT
>CAYWKR010000350.1:0-2735 GCA_964458785.1 uncultured Bifidobacterium sp.
TTCTTACCACTGGCACTATAATCCCGGATCGGATTTGTTTCAGAATCCGGAACATCATCAATCAATGGGCCTTGCAGTGGATTGGCTTTCCCGAAAAAGAATTTTTCAAGAACCGGTAATTTCAGATTTTCATCAAGCCCAAGATCTTTTAATATGGTTTTTCCCCGTTGTGCAAAGGCAGCAGCAATGAGTGCACCAAAAATCGGTCCGGCTTCTAAGGCCAGCTTATTATATAGTTGTTTTAGTGTTTGTGCATAGCGTTGATGAAATTCGGCAGAGTGGGCATGCAGACCAATGATATTAAGAAGTACCTGATGCGGATCGCCACTTTGGCCTATATGCGCCACTTTATTCACCTGATTACTCCACTCTTCATCCATTTTTTTTAATACGGTATACAGTTGCGAGCGAAAGGAAGTTCCTTTCATAGCTGTGAAGCGGGTGCTTTCTTCATTGAAGTGAAGAGAAGAATAGATACTCACCGGAAGAATGCCATAGGGTTGTCGCCCAATCCGGATGGCCGGTACAGGTCCGCGACCACTTACAAAATGGGTGAAAAATGTTTTGCATTGTCTGATGGTGGCATCGCTGAACATCGGATCCATCATTTCTTCCATGAAGTAACCGAGCGTGGCTGGAAATAATGCGCTGTTCATAGCAAACGATTCCAATTGATCGAAGTGATGTGCATTGGGCATAGTGCGCACCAGATCAGAATCAATACCTAATGCTTCAGCGAGTTTTTGTCCATCCGACTGCAACGCATACTCCTCTTCCTCAGGAAATGCTTCAGATGATTTAAACAGGCGCGAATAACTTTCATCCGGATCGTCGAGCCAGGTATAACCCGAAGCTTCCGATTCGGTATTATTGGTTGGAGTGCCTTGTCGTATAAGTCCGGCGCCAATATGACTTTGCAAATGCGCCTGCAGGGTCGATTCCAGTTCTGCTTTCGATTGCATGGCATCGCTGGTAAAGCGGATTCCTACTACTTTGAGGGTATCGAAACCGGTTTGGTATTCCTGTGCACTGAGCGGAATCCGGATTCCCATGCCGTTTGCAATGGCCACATCGAAATCGGTCATCCATTTTAAATCTTCGTTGATGATGAGATCACCGGCAGCATCCTTTTTAATTTGTTCATCCGCGCTGAGTGAAGGATCGGGACCGGTATGCAATTCTTTACTGATTCCAAATGGAAAGAGTACCGTTTTTTCGTTGCCGTTTTTTTTAAGAACGGCTACTAATTTATCGGGCAACAGGGATGCTTTTGGAGCCTCACTCCAGGAAGAATTTTTTGCCACATAGTCGGGAAAAGAAATTGGATGAATGAACACATTTGCCGGCGAAGTATTTTCCGGAACCGTATCATTCCAGTTGAACGGAACCGTATTTTTCAGGATAGTTTCAGCCCGGGACGCTCCCAGATCTTGCTGAAGTTTGTTGAGTAGTTGTTCAGATACAGCCGCCTGATTTTTTGCTAGCCAGTATTCTTTCCAGAAGGTGTATACTATGGGTTGTTCCAGGGCTGTTAATACTTCGGTTGAATCGATGATCAGAAAAATTTCGTCTTCACTTCCTTTAACCGGTGTGTTTGCCGTGGGTTGAAACTGGGTAATCAGGTAGGCAGAACGTCCGCTGCCGTGACTGTTAACCAAACTGCTCCAGGCGCCACGTTCCATAGCTTCTGTTCCACCCGCCTTCCAGAATTCGCACCAGAATTGGCGGGTGTTTTTTAGTTCCGATTCCGAAAGTATTTCTTCTTTGTGAACCACATGAATATCATCGGGATATGCACGGATCCATAATTCATGACTGGATTCTTTTTTATGAAACCGTATTTCAAGTCGAAGAGGAAGTAGTAAAACAGGAATATCATCTTCAAGCGATTCCATGGTCTTTGTCGGATCCAAGGATTTCAGAATATCCCTGAGCCGGTTTTCTAACTGGTTTTTCTTTTGTTGTGAATTTTTCTTAGCCGTTTGAATTTTTTCATTCTGAATTTCATGGGTTTGTTTAAAAGCCTGCTGAAGATGTTCTGCCTCTTCTTTACGAAGTCCGCGTTGGGTTGAA
The DNA here is from genome assembly GCA_964458785.1 of uncultured Bifidobacterium sp. Lineage (GTDB taxonomy): Bacteria > Bacteroidota > Bacteroidia > Chitinophagales > Chitinophagaceae > OLB11. Next base: position 2,074 of record CAYWKR010000350.1, read on the forward strand.
TCGAACTGTCGTTTTTGTTTTTCACCCACTGTTCTTTCCTTCTTCCATTCAGAAGATTGGGAATGAACTGCTTCTTTTAATTCCTGTATTTCGGATTGTATTTTTTTTAAGTCGCTCATGATTCAAATTTTAAGATGCCAGCATACGGGAAGCGTGAACGGCTACCAGTACCGGTACCTGATAAAGTATGTAAGCCAGTTCGGCCGAATGGGTTGATGTATTCCAGTGTGCCTGTACATCATCGGGAATAGGTTTATTCTCCTGATCGATGGCCGCATTATAAGGCATAAAGGATAAATTCTTATTCAACACAATACAGGCTCCGTCGGCAGTACCTACATCAGGCCAACTCGCATCATTCCAATTGATAAAACGGATATCACCATTATCGTTCTTGGCCTTTTCTATATCCAAACCAAATCGGGGTTCCCCTGGACGTTCCTTTAATACAAAAAACCAACCCGGATCATCGGCAATTGAAGAAGGCTGCAAGGTGCCACGGGCTTCTTCATCGTCCAGATCAAATCCAAAGAAATAAATATCCGGATCTACCTTGGCTTCGAATAATGGTGTTTTTATTTTGCTGAGTGGTGGATTCTGTTCTTCTGAGGCAGTGAGTTCAGCTAATCGCCGTTCTTCTTTTATATCGGGATTATTCGAAC
>CAYWKR010000351.1:0-2677 GCA_964458785.1 uncultured Bifidobacterium sp.
AATAAACAGGCCTGGAAAACGGTTTCCCGTTTGTTGGAGAAAGGACTGGTATATGTTTATGAAGAAGTAAAAGATGCCTACCGGCCCCGGCTTGAAAATTTTGTTTTTCTGAATAGCGAATACGAATCTGATCAGGCTATGAAAAGGGTATTGGATGAATTGGAACGCAAACCGAAACAACGCGATATTCTTTTACGATTCCTTTATCTGAAACAACAACAAGGAGATGTTTCGCAGAAAGAACTTTTGAATGAAGAACAATTGTCTGCTTCCTCATTCATGACCCTGGTGACAAAAAAAATTCTTTCGGTTCGCAAACTGGAACGGGAACGATTAGCCTTCGAACGCAATGTGCACCCCGAAGAAAATATCCTGAACGAAATACAGCAACAAGCGCTTACAGAAACCGAAGCGGCCTTTGCGTTGCTGAAACCTGTGCTGATGCAGGGAATTACCGGAAGCGGAAAAACCCACGTTTACTGTAAACTGATAGAACGAATCTGTGCACAAGGTAAACAGGTACTGTATCTTCTTCCCGAAATCGCTTTAACTCCGCAAATCATCGCCCGTTTACGCAGGCTGCTGCCACTGCGTTTAGGAATTTATCATAGCCGTTTCAGTGATAACGAACGGGTGGAAGTCTGGAAGAAAACGTTACAGGGAGAATACGATGTGATTATCGGAGCCCGTTCGTCGTTGTGGCTTCCCTTTCAAAAGCTGGGATTAATTATTGTGGATGAAGAACATGAGTCTTCGTACAAACAACAAGATCCTGCACCCCGGTTTCATGCCAGAGATGCAGCCCTGATGTTGTCGCATCAATTACAAATTCCCATTCTGCTGGGATCGGCCACCCCTTCACTCGAATCGTATTATCAGGCATTGCAGGGACGCTATACTTTAGTGCAACTTCCCGAACGATATGGAAAAGGCCGTTTACCACAGATTGAACTGATTGACCTTCGTGAAGAGAAATTATTTGAAGGCATTTTTTCAAAACCTCTTCGGGAGGCGATGAAACAGACGCTGGAAAATAAAAAGCAAATCATCCTTTTTCAAAACCGACGGGGCTATTCACCATTTATTATTTGTCGTGCCTGTGGCTGGGTTCCGAATTGCAAGTATTGTGATGTATCTCTAACCTATCATAAACAAAGCGACCAACTGCATTGTCATTACTGCGGATTTCATACCCAACCCATTTCAGTATGCCAGGCTTGCGGTAGTGTGCACATGCAGAGCCGAAGTTTTGGTACCGAAAAAATTGAAGAAGCAGTACAAATGCTGTTTCCTCATGCACGGGTACAACGATTCGATTGGGATAGCATGCGAAACCGGCATCATCATCAGGAGGTACTGAATAAGTTTGAAAAACGGGAAACCGATATTCTGGTAGGTACACAAATGGTAGTGAAGGGACTGGATTTTGCTCATGTAGAATTGGTGGGCGTGCTGAATGCAGATAGTTTATTATCGTATCCCGACTTTCGTGTACATGAGCGAGCCTTTCAAATGCTGGAACAGGTATCCGGTCGGGCAGGCCGTTCTACCGGAAACGGTCGGGTACTCATTCAGTTATATCAAACAGAACATCCCCTGCTTAACCATCTGAAGACGCATCATTATCAGGCCTTTTTTCATGAAGAGATTAAACACCGGGAGGAGTATCAGTACCCGCCCTTATTTCGAATGATCCGGCTGACGGTAAAACACCGGGAGCTGGTAAAAGTGCAGGAAGTATGTGAAGCATTGATGGAACAGTTTACCCGGATACCCGATATGGGCGTGAGTGGCCCGGCTGAACCACCGGTTGCCAGGGTACGTAACCAGTATCTTCGTGAAATATGGATCAGGGTCAGTCGTCATCATCATCAGCTGAATGAAATGAAAAAGCAAATTACCTTGGCCATCAGCAGTATACAAAGTGCTAAAAAGTACAGTACAGTACAGGTACTTTGCGATACAGACCCCTGACGACATTTCACATCTATTTATCAAATAAGCGCTTACTTTTACCCCCCTAAACCATTGTGCAAGGCATGAAGATTCCATTTTTCAGCAAATCCAAATCAAATCCTGAAACCCCAAAGAAAAAAAAATCGGTGGCCCGCGAATGGCTCGATGCGGCCATTTTTGCTATTGTGGCTGCTACCATCATCCGCACCTTTTTATTGAAGCCTATACCATTCCTACTCCATCGATGGAGAAATCGCTGTTAGTGAACGATTATTTATTTGTGAGTAAAATGCACTACGGGGCCCGGCTTCCGATGACCCCATTGGCTATTCCCTTTATCCATAATTCCATTCCGCTGCTCGGAACCAAATCGTACAGCGAAGCCATTAAAGCCCCTTATAAACGCCTGTGGGGATTCTCCAGTGTAAAACGGTACGACGATGTGGTATTTAATTTTCCGGAAGGGGATACCATTATTGCTGAAATGCCTGAGCAGGATTATTATTCATTGAAGTATATGCACGGTGAAGAAGCCCTGAAACGGAATTATACCATTCAATCACGCCCGGTAGATAAAACCGATAACTATATTAAACGCTGTGTGGGTGTACCCGGTGATGTACTGGAAATTAAAAACGGAATACTGTATGTGAATAATCAGCCTTCCACCCCATTCCGGCATTTGCAGAAAAGTTATCTGGTACATACTAAAAATAATCTC
>CAYWKR010000352.1:0-2636 GCA_964458785.1 uncultured Bifidobacterium sp.
AAGGACAAAAAGCGGTTGTTCATTCCTTTTCCACTCTGAAGAAAAGTCGTTTTTGGTTTCATTGTGCCTCGGTAGGAGAATTTGAACAGGCCATGCCTTTAATTCAGCTTCTTCAAAAAAGCTATCCGGACGATTCCATTCTGTTATCGGTATACTCACCTTCAGGATTCCGGTATATTACACAAAAACATCCTGCACTCGGGGTAGTGTATCTGCCCTTTGATACAAAAAAAAATGCTACCCGATTTATTGATGCTGTACAACCTGAATTGGTTTTTTTCATCAAGTATGAATTCTGGTTTCATTTCCTGACCGGATTACGTCAACGGAATATTCCGGTTTTTCTGGTCAGTGGTATTTTCAGGGCCTCACAACCCTTTTTTACATGGTGGGGAAATTTACACCGGCAGATGCTGGCTTGTTTTTCGATGTGCTTTGTACAAAACGAGGAGAGCCGTCGCCTTTTACAATCTATCGGATATCGGCAAACCATTGTTTGTGGCGATACCCGTTTCGACCGGGTGATGGACCTGAGCCTGCAAGTATTTTCAGATGAACGAATAAACGGATTTTGTGGATCCTCTCCGGTATTTGTTGCCGGAAGTATTTGGAATTCGGATAATCCTACGCTGAAAAAAATGCTGACTCAGATACCCCATACCATGAAAATTATTCTGGTACCCCATGAACCGGAACACTATGATATTTCCTGGCTGAACGAACCCTATTCGGTATATAGCCAATTCAACACAACAGACCACCGGGTTTTATTAATTGACCGGATGGGGTTGCTTTCAAGGCTATATCGTACCGCAGAATTCGCCTATGTGGGCGGTGGGTTTGGCAAGGGAATTCATAATATTCTGGAGGCAGTAGTATATGCTATTCCCGTATGTTTCGGACCGGTTCACCAGAAATTTCAGGAAGCCCGCGATTTACTGGCAGAAGGAATTGCCTTTGATTGTTCAGATGACCGGTTTCCTGAGCAGGTGAACCAGTTCCTGAACAATAAAGCGGTTTACGACAAGATCAGCGAAAAAGCCCGTCGGTTTATGAAACAACGAACCAACGTATCGCAGCGAATTATGGTCTTGCTGAAGGAAAATAATTTTGTTCCGGAATAAGAGGTTTCACCCCCAGAAACTGCCTGTTTACAAGCCTTTTGTACAGGCTATTACAGGGTGCCCTTCCGATTCCCAAGATAATCATTCCGAATTCAAACCTTATGTTTATATTAGCGAATTAAAATTGGTCATTTTGCAGAAGAATATGAAACGAATAACCCGCTTCCTTATCATTGCGTTCGCTTTATTTTACTCACCCAACGTATTTTCTCAACTTATTTTAGGCCCCGACACGCTGTGTGCCGGCAACCAACTGCAACTGACCACCACTGTCACCAATGCTTCAAGCTATTACTGGGGTTTTTGTTCGGCTTATCTGAATAATATTCCTACAGGAAGCAGTATTGCAGCGGGTACCGGATTGAACAGTCCTTCGTCAATCGCCATGGGCAAAGACGGGTCTAATTATTTTGTATTTGTAGTAAATACCAATGCCCCCCGTGATATTATCCGTTACGATTTTGGAACAAATTTGTCTAATGTACCACTGGCAACCAATCTGGGAAATTTCTCCGGTGGGGTTCCCGTGGGTGCCAAGGGTTTTGAATTGGTGAATACCGGCGGTAACTGGTATGGGTTTATTACCGGCGGAAGTACAGCAGTAAATTCCGATATTATTCGTCTCGATTTTGGAAACAGTTTATCGAATATCCCTACCCTGGTCGATCTTGGAAATTTGTCCGGACTGCTACTGAATCCCCAGGATTTGTATGTATTCAACGAAGCGGGCAGCTGGTATGCTTTTACCAATAATGGTTTTACAGGTAACCTGATTCGGCTTGAATTTGGTACTTCCATCACCTCGGTTCCCACAGTAAACGATTTGGGCAATCCCGGAAGTTTAGCCTTTCCAACTGGTATGTGGCCTGTTTTCGACGGTACCGACTGGCATTTATTTGTGGTAAATCGCTTAAGTCAGAAATTAACCCGTCTTGATTTCGGTAATTCATTACTCAACCCCGCAGTAGATAATGATTTGGGAAATGTTGGCGGATTTTTCAGTAACCCCCGTGATATATCGATCATCCGGGATTGTGGTGCCTGGTATGGCTATGTGACCAACGAATTAAACAATACCATTACACTGCTCACCTTTAATGGCAGTGTAACCAATGCCCCGGTGGGTGCCGATCTGGGAAATTTCGCAGGTTTGAATGCACCACGTTACCTGACCCGTTTTTTACGCGACCGGGATAATGTTTTTGCATGGACTGCCAATAATAACGGCAACTCATTGTCGCGTTTAGAATATAATAGCTGTGCGGCTGCGGCCCCTCCTACTTCTTCTTTACAAACACCCCCACCGGTAACCTATAATGCCCCCGGTTTGTATAATGTGTTCTTTGCCTCCGATGAAGGCTTGCCTACCATGCAGGTCGACTGCAAACTCATCCGCGTTTTACCCAAACCAAAAATCGAAGTAAACAACGATACCCTGATCTGCCAGGGCGATACCATTTTACTGGTAGCTAATGGTATCGCCCTGGCAGATCAGGGTATCGTTGTTTACTT
>CAYWKR010000353.1:0-2628 GCA_964458785.1 uncultured Bifidobacterium sp.
TCAGGGGTTCGTGAAAAAACCTGCAGTATACGATGTCCGCCCCGATAAAATCGTTCGCCCAGAAAGCGGGCCATGGAGCCGGATCCCAAAATCACAAGATTCATAATCAGGTTTTACTTTCCATCCGGATCACAGGAATCAGCATTTCTTCCAGCGATACACCTCCGTGCTGAAAGGTATTCCGGAAATAATTTGCATAGTGATTAAAGTTATTCGGATAGCAGAGATAAACATCGTTGCGGGCAAAGATATAACTGGAATTGAAGTTCGGTTTAGGTAACCCAATTTCATGGGGTTCACGCCAGGCTAAAACAGCCTTTGAATCGTAATTCAGATTCTTACCGTGCTTATAGCGGATGTTTGCAGTAGTTTGTTTATCGCCGATAACTTTACTGGGTGTTTTTACCCGTACACTGCCATGATCGGTAGCTATCACCAGCTGAATATTTTTATCTGCTACTTTTTTTAATGCCTGAAACAAGGGCGAATGTTCAAACCAGCTCATCGTGAGTGAACGGTACGACACTTCATCGTTAGCCAGTTCTTTTAATACTTCCATCTCGGTACGGGCATGGGAAAGCATATCAACAAAATTGTACACAATAATATTTAAATCGTTGTGTAACAGATTTTGTACCGAATTTACCAATTGTTCGCCATGATCGTGGTTTGTGACTTTGGTATAAGAGAACCGGATATCCTGAAAGCCTTTCCGTTTTAACTGATCCGCAAAAAACTTCTCTTCATATAAATTTTTTCCTCCTTCTTCATCATCGTTTTTCCACTCTACCGGATATTTTTTCTCAATTTCCATGGGTAATAATCCTGAGAAAATAGCATTGCGACTGTATTGTGTGCTGGTGGGAAGTATAGCACTGAACATCTCTTCCTCCTGCATTCTGAAGTATTCGCTGAATTTGGGTAAAATGCTCTTCCACTGATCCCAGCGTAAATTATCAATTAATATAAAGAAGGTACTCTTTCCGTTTTTTAAATGAGGAAATACATAATGATCCATTAAGGTATGACTCATAACCGGGGTATCACTTTTCCCCCCCTTGATCCAGGACGCATAATTCTTATCTACAAACTTGCAGAATTCATTATTCGCTTCGTCTTTTTGAGAACTGAATATTTCCAGCATTTCCGGGCTGTTCGATTTCTGCATTTCCAGTTCCCAATAAATGAGTTTGCGATACAAGTTGCACCATTCGCCATAATCGGGATTTGAATTCAGGGCCATAAACAGATTTCTGAATTCCTGCTGATAGTTCTGCGTTGTTTTTTCGCTCACCAGACTTTTCTGATCAATGATCTTCTTCAGCGTTAATAATATCTGATTGGGGTTTACCGGTTTAATCAGGTAATCGGTAATCTGTGAACCGATAGCTTCTTCCATGATATTCTCGGCTTCGTTTTTTGTAACCATCACCACCGGTATATGAATATCGTATTCCTTGATTTTGGCCAGGGTTTCCAGTCCACTCATTCCCGGCATGCTTTCATCCAGTAAAATAACATCTACCGGATGATTCTTCAGAAACTCATAGCCATCATACCCATTGGAAAAAACATCGACCTCATAGCCTTTGTTTTCAAGAAACATAATTTGCGATTTCAACGCTTCCATCTCATCATCGATCCATAAAATTTTTGTAGCCATAGCGGGAATTGTGTTTTGGCAAAAGTAGCCGGAATCAAACACTAACGCATTGATTATATAAATATTGTGATTCAGTTCGTAGCGAAGATCCGGGCTAAGGAGAATATTCAGGTATACTTCTGTATTTTTGCTATGCCAATGAAGCGATTGCTGCGAAAATATCTGGCCCTTCTTTTACTCCTGTTGTACCTGCCAACGGTAAATGGCATACAGGTTTGCGCCCATTATTGCGGAAATGCGCTTCAATCTATTTCGTTTTATACCCATGCCGACGAAGCCGATTGTTGTGGCACAGAAAAGAAAGCCGATTGCTGTCATGAAAAAGTTAAAGTTTGTAAACTCGATGAGCAGCATCAGGGGAGTGAAGTGAAAGTGGTACTCTCTCCGCTGTCCGCTCATGCCATTCTACAGCCGGAATCGTATGTTGTTTTTTCCAATACACTGGTCTTCTGCAAAAAGCCTTTACCAAACAGGGCACGGCAAGTAGTCCGGCGACCGGCTATTCCCTATTATAAATTGTACGAAGTATACCGGATTTGATTTCGGTGTGATGCTGCTTTTCTGTTCTGTTCATGGAACATGAAAGTCTAAAAAGGAGTTTTCTCCCGATTATCACCCTGTAAAGCAGGGATATCTCTAATTTTAATTTTATAAAATGAACAATCGTTCAAAATACTATATTCTATTAATTATCCTGCTTGGACAGTATGGTCTACAAGCGCAGAGCGATTCTTCCGGAAAGAAAAAACTAAAGGAAGTACAGATTCGTCAGCGTAGCAATGGAAATACCATGGATGCCTTACATCCGATTCGCACCGAACGACTCTCTCAGTTGGAGTTAAAGAAAAATGCCTGTTGTAATCTGGCTGAAAGTTTTGAAAGCAATCCTACGGTGGAAGTCAGTTTCAGTAATGCACTCACCGGTGCCCGACAAATTCAGATGCTGGGGCTGAGCGGGGTGTATG
>CAYWKR010000354.1:0-2618 GCA_964458785.1 uncultured Bifidobacterium sp.
CCATCTGACGCGATTTATGATTATGTTAGTTTGGATATTTTAAATAATGAAATAACAACAACCGAAAGTCCTTGCAATGTAGGAATGGACGTGGTTTTCCTGATTGATTATACCGGTAGTATGGATTTTGCCATTGAAGGCATTAAGAGTTCAGTGAATTTAATTGCACAGAAAATTATTACTAAATCAGATGGTGATTACCAGATTGGTCTGGCCATTTTTGATGAAACATTGAAAAGTCAATTCCCTTCCTATTATTCCCAGAGTGGTTATACCGGGTTACCTTCTTCATTGAAAATGACTGTAACAACCGGCCCCAACACGTATCAATACCTGACCGTTCTCGAAAAGATGACCTATGGAAATGAAGTAACTTTTGCCAATCAGTTAACGCTGCTTAATTCGGTAAACTTTCCGTTAGGTTTCGGGATAAATGCGCCAGAACCAGGGGGGTTATTGGCCTACGAAGTGGTTAAAAACGATTTTGCAGGATCATGGCGTATCGGGAAGAAGAAATTTTGTTTTATCATTACCGATGCATTGGATGGCGGTGATAATGACGATGCCGATGCAGCGGATGATGCTTTGCTGAATAGTATAGCCGGTATTGCAAATGCTAAAGGAATAAATTTTATTCTAATTACCACCATGCCTTCCGGTTCAAATTATGAAACACAGTTAATCAACCATAATGTGGGAAGTTATAAATTATTACAAGCCGACTTCGGTACTATTTCCAACGACATTGGTGCCATTATTGATACCCTGTGTCAGTAAGATCCACTGTTAAACCCTTGCTGAATGTAGCAGGGTTCTTTCATCAGGTTTTTTATCCTCCGGTTATAACTTTTTGTTTTAATGCATCAATGGAAGGGCGTAGAGCCTCTGTATGCTATACACCCAATTCATTATTATTTTCCGGGTTCACATGGATTAAACTTTCACTACTGTAAATTGCAATCGCATAATGTTCAAACTTCAGAGTTCATATACCCCTTCAGGCGATCAGCCAAAAGCGATTCAGCAATTAGTGGAAGGTATTCGTCAGGATCAGAAGCACCAGACCCTGCTTGGCGTAACAGGTTCAGGGAAAACCTTCACCATTGCCAATGTGATACAGGAGGTGCAAAGACCTACCCTGGTACTGACACATAATAAAACTCTGGTAGCACAGTTATACGGGGAATTCAAGCATTTCTTTCCCGATAACGCCGTCGAATATTTTGTTTCGTATTACGACTATTATCAACCCGAGGCCTATCTGCCTTCCAGTGGCGTTTATATCGAAAAAGATCTGAGTATCAACAACGAGTTGGAAACCTTGCGCTTGCGGGCTACTTCCAGTTTATTGTCGGGCCGGCGTGATATAATAGTAGTGGCTTCGGTGAGTTGCATTTATGGTATGGGTAACCCCAGCGATTATGCCAATGCCATTATCCGCTTCAGTAAAGGCGAAACCATGGTACGCAATACCTTTCTGTATAAATTGGTTCAGTCGTTGTATACCCGTAACCAGATTGAGTTCAGTAAAGGCATGTTTCGGGTAAAAGGGGATACCGTAGATATCAACCTGCCGTATGCCGACCATGGGTTGCGGGTTATTTTCTTCGGTGATGAGATTGAAGAGATTCAACGATTCGAAATACCTACCGGAAAAAAGATTGAAAGTCTGGAACATGCCGCCGTTTTTCCTGCCAATATTTATCTCGCCCCGCAGGATCAGATGAAAAATATTCTGCACGAGATTCAGGATGAAATGATGGCGCAGGTGGATTATTTCCAAAAGGAAGGTAAGGCGATTGAAGCCCAGCGAATTAAGGATCGGGTGAATTACGATCTGGAAATGATACAAGAGCTGGGATATTGCAAAGGCATCGAAAATTATTCGCGTTTCCTCGATCGTCGTGAACCCGGTACCCGCCCTTTTTGCTTACTCGATTATTTTCCACAGGATTATTTGCTGGTGATCGATGAAAGTCATGTTACACTTCCCCAGATCAGCGGTATGTACGGAGGCGACCGCGCCCGCAAACTCAATCTGGTCAATTTTGGTTTCCGTCTTCCTTCCGCACTGGATAATCGCCCCTTGAATTTTCCTGAATTTCAGAATATGGTAAATCAGGTAATTTATGTAAGTGCTACCCCGGGCAATTATGAACTGGAGATGACGCAGGGTGAATTTGTAGATCAGGTGGTGCGGCCTACAGGATTACTCGATCCACCAATTGAGATTCGTCCCAGTGTGAATCAGGTGGATGATTTATTGCATGAAATTGAATTGCGGGTGCAAAAAGGAGAACGCATTCTGGTAACAACCCTCACCAAACGATTGTCGGAAGAATTGGCCCGGTATCTTTTGAAAATTAATGTGCGGTGTAAATACCTGCATAGTGAAATTGATGCGCTGGAACGGGTGGAAATTCTGCGCGATCTCCGTTTGGGAAATATCGATGTGCTGATTGGTGTAAACTTATTGCGTGAAGGACTCGATCTTCCGGAGGTGAGTCTGGTGGCCATTCTCGATGCCGATAAGGAAGGGTTCCTTCGGGATGAACGTTCATTAACACAAACCGCGGGACGGGCAGCACGGAATGTAAACGGACTGGTTATTTTTTATG
>CAYWKR010000355.1:0-2595 GCA_964458785.1 uncultured Bifidobacterium sp.
GCTATCTACATTCACGTCGGGGGTTAGTTCGATTTTATTTTTCGACATGTAATAATCGGGATAGCTTTTCCGAAGCACTGAAATCGCTTTTCCGCTTCTGGCCAGATGGGTCAGGAACAAAGCAATACCAATCAATGCGTCGCGGCCATAATGCAATTCGGGAACAATGATGCCCCCATTGCCTTCACCCCCGATAACAGCATTCACATCCTTCATCTTCTGAACCCCATTCACCTCTCCCACGGCACTGGGGAAATATTCACCTCCATGCCGGAGGGTAATATCTTTTAAGGCTCTGGTACTTGATAAATTAGACACCGTATTGCCTTTGCGGTGTGCAAGAACGTAATCGGCAATAGCCACCAGACTATATTCTTCCCCAAAGAGTGAACCATCTTCACAAACAAAACACAAACGGTCTACATCCGGATCCACTACTATACCCATATCGGCTTTTTGTTTCACCACCTGGGCCACTACTTCATGCAAATTTTCGGGCAGTGGTTCCGGATTATGCTGAAAGCGTCCGTTCATTTCGGCATGCATTACTTCAATATCTTCTACTCCCATGGCCTTCAGCAGGGCAGGTACAAACAGGGCACCACTGCTATTGATTCCATCGACCACAATTTTGAATTTTCGTTTCGATACTGCTTGTACATCTACTAAATCATGTTTAAGAATAGCATCTATATGTTTCTGCATGGCAGATTCATCTGTTGAGATTTGTCCCATTTTCTGAATCTCGGCAAACTGAAAAGGGCACTCTTCTGCTATACGCAATAATTGTTCCCCCTCTGCAGCCGAAATAAATTCTCCCTTTTCATTCAGCAACTTCAGTGCATTCCACTCTCTGGGATTATGACTTGCCGTGAGAATAATTCCTCCGGCTGCAGATTCCCATTTTACGGCCATTTCAACGGTTGGCGTACTACTTAAACCCAGGTCCATTACATCCAGACCCATGCCCTGAAGGGTACTCAGCACCAGGCGGTTCAACCATTCGCCACTGATCCGGGCATCCCGTCCGACGACTACTTTGGTCCCCTGATTTTTTTGCAGAATCAGGAAAGCATAAGCTGCGGTAAATTTCACCACATCCACCGGAGTTAATCCATCTCCTGTTTTCCCGCCAAGGGTTCCCCGTATTCCTGAAATTGATTTAATAAGTGCCAAAGTGAAACTGATTTAGGTGGACGAAAGTACAAAAATTACATTCAGCTTCGATTGACTTACCTTTGTGCCCTCATGAAAGAGTGGTTTTGCGATTGGTTCGATTCAGCCTACTATCATCTGTTGTACCAAAACAGAGATCAGCAGGAAGCAGCATTATTTGTAGAAAATCTGGCGCGACAGTACCCCCCTGTTCCGGGAGCCACCCTGTTGGATCTGGCTTGTGGGAAAGGTCGTCATTCTATTGCACTGGCTTCTATGGGGTACGATGTTTGTGGGTTAGATCTTTCGCCTGAAAGTATCGCCTGGGCATCACAGTCTGAACATGCCAGTTTGCATTTCTTCCGCCATGATATGCGCCATGTATTCCGGGTGAATTATTTCGATATGGTCGTAAACCTGTTTACGAGTTTCGGATACTTCTGTAACGATCACGATCATACTCTTGCTGCTAAAGCCATTGCGCTGGGATTAAAACCCGGGGGACGATTTATTATCGACTTTATTAACCGCGAACCGGCCAGGGCATTCATTCGAAGTCAGTCTGACGAAAAGCTGGAACGAAATTTCATTCAGTTTCATATTACGCGTCGGTATACCGAAACCCATTTTATCAAACACATTGAGGTGCTCGATCAGCAAAAGGTTTTTCAGTTCGAAGAAAAGGTCAGAAGTTTTACTCCCGATGAACTGATAACTTTATTCAGCCGGTATGGACTAAAACAAGAACACCTTTTCGGCGATTACCATTTTTCTCCTTATGTGCAGGACGAATCGCCGCGTATGATTATTACTTTCACCAAGCCTCATGTTTAACCGGGTTCAGGAAGCCGATGAATGGTTGTTGTATCAGATACATATCCGTTTAGGCGGTGATGTACAGGATGCCCTTTTACCTTTTTTCAGGAATCCTTATTTCTGGTCGCCGGTGTATCTTTTTCTACTGGTTTATATGTGGCAACAATTCGGACGACGGGGTATCTGGTGGTGTATCTGTTTTTTAGCCTGCTTTGCCCTTACAGATTATATCAGTGCCGGATTACTCAAACCCGTTTTTCACCGGATCAGGCCCTGTGCAAACGAAGAACTGGGCTTTTCGTTCCGTGCCTTAATTCCCTGTGGTCGCGGATTCAGTATGCCTTCAAGTCATGCGGCCAACCATGTATCCTTTGCTGCTTTTATGTATTTAAGTGGTTTAGGCCGTTCGTTATGGAGTCGCCTGCTGATTTTCCTATGGCCTTTACTGGTGGTATATGCTCAACTTTATGTGGGAGCTCATTACCCCAGCGACATTCTCGTTGGTGCATTGTTGGGTATCGGCACAGGAAGTGCCATGGCCTGGTATTACCGCAATCGCTTTGGGAATCTGATACAGGATTCCGTGGCATAGCATACTTTTGCGGCCTTAAACAACATTCATGA
>CAYWKR010000356.1:0-2583 GCA_964458785.1 uncultured Bifidobacterium sp.
TATATGCCATTGCTCTCTTGTATTCTGTACTCAGCCGAAACCGTTTTCTTCAAAAAGTATTGATTTTTGGTATGTTGGCCGGCCTCACTGAATTAATCAGTGACTGGTGGCTGGTAGATGTCAAAGAAAGTCTGGTATACCCCTTAAACGAGCCTCTACTTTGGGCTTCGCCTCTGTATATGCCGGTTTCCTGGGCGGTCATTTTTTTACAAATCGGAGGATTATCTTATTGGGTTTACGAAAAAAAGAATCTCTCGTATGCACGGGTTGTTGCCTTGCTTTGTGGATTACTGTTTGTACCCTTTTTTGAATATTGGGCCGGGGTAGAAGGATGGTGGTATTATCAGCATTGTGCTATGGTATTGGGTAAAGTGCCGTGGTATATTATTTTTTCAGAAGCAGCCATATGTTTTGTTCTGCCCGATCTGATGATTCGGATCGCCAACCGAAATACCGGATTCTGTATTCTGGCAGGCATAGGTCAGGGTCTTTGGATTTGGTTCACCTGCATGATAGCATATTACTTCAGTGCCTGAATATGTGGAAGAAGATAAAAATATTGTTTTGGGATAATAATGAAACGGCCGACTTCATTGAGTCAGAGGAAAGGCAGCGAAAATTCCTCTTACTAAAATATACCTTGTATATCACCTTCCCGCTCACCTTGTTTTATTCGTTTTTATTCTTCTATAACGAATCGTACGAGAATGCCTGGATTCAATGTATTGACGGATTACTCTTTGTATTCCTGCTACTTCGATTATTGCGGAATAAAAACACCGCGTTCTGGGCCTTGTTCTATGGCCCCTTATCTGCTATCAGTATTTATTGCACCTTGTATTTCACCGGAGGAATAGAATCTATTGCTTTGCCCTGGATTGCCAGTCATGCCCCAACCTGTATATTACTGGCTGGCAAACGGAACGGATTGATGTGGTGGGTGTTCGATTTTCTCTTCATTGGAATCATTGCTATTCTTCAGGCTACCGGTTATCACTTTCCCTCACCGGATTCGAAATTCACTTCCAATTTAAGCAATATTGTGAACAGCACACTGGGGTTGCTGAATTTTATGTTTCTTCTCGCCATTTTATTTGAACATGGAAAAAACCGTGCCTTTGGTGAATTATTTAATAAAAACAATTTACTGGATGAAGAACGTAAAAAGAGTGAACGACTTCTTTTGAATATTCTTCCGGAACATATTGCCACCGAATTGAAAGAACATGGAAAATCGGATGCCCGGCTTTTTAATGAGGTAACGGTATTATTCAGTGACTTTGAAAACTTTACCGGTATAGCCGGACAAATGACCCCTGCAGAAATAGTTGAAACACTGGACTACTATTTTAAAGCCTTCGATGGTATCGCAGAAAAATATCATCTGGAAAAAATTAAAACCATAGGCGATTCCTACATGGCGGTAGCTGGTCTTCCGGAAGAAAATACCCATCATGCGCAGGCCGCCGTGCAGGCTGCTATTGAGATGGTAGACGTTACACGGCAAACAGCTGAATACTTTAAATCGCAGGGCCGGCCTTTTTTCGAAATACGGATTGGTTTGCACTCCGGACCGGTAGTGGCAGGAATTGTTGGCAATAAAAAATTTGCCTATGATGTCTGGGGTGATACAGTGAATCTTGCCAGCCGGATGGAATCGCATGGGGAACCCGGGAAAATTAATATCAGCCGCACTACCTACCAGTTAGTGTCCAATAGCTACCATTGTACCTTCCGTGGGCTCATCAAAGTAAAGAACAGGGAAGAACAGGAAATGTACTTCATTCAATATCCTTAAAATAAAAACCGCCTCTGTAACAGAAGCGGTTTTACTATGTGGTGACTTTTTCTTAAGCCATTTTTTTCAATTCTTCAATCCGAAGTTCTTTATCTTCTTCTACAGTCAGCTTATCGGTTTTATCTAAATCAACCAGAATCGGAGCTGCTACGAAAATAGAAGAATAGGTTCCGGTAACCACCCCAATCATCATCGCAAAGGCGAATCCACGGGTAACTTCACCACCGAAAATAAACAGAATCAGCAAGGTAATGAATACAGTTAATGACGTCATGATGGTACGGCTCATCGTATCATTAATGGCCGAGTTGATCACTTCTGTTTTACTTAATCCAACTTTCTTACGGAAGTATTCCCGGATCCGGTCGAATACAATTACCGTATCATTCATCGAGAATCCGATTACGGTTAATACCGCTGCAATAAAGTGCTGATCGATTTCAAGAGCAAACGGTACCACTCGGCGAAGGAAAGAGAATACGGCCAGGGTAACCAATACGTCGTGTAATAAGGCCACAATAGTACCTGCAGCATATTGCCATTTACGGAATCGTACGAAGATATAGATGGAAATGAGCAGCAGCGACCAGAAGGTTGCCCATAAAGCTCCTTTTTTCAGGTCATCGGATATAGTAGGCAATACAGTTTGCGAACTCATGATATAGCCATTCTTAAATTCGGTTTCGGTTACCTCACTTTTAATAAAGCCACCGGTTTTAAGTCCCTGATACAATTTGCCCTGTACTTCCTGTTCTACAGTATTAGCTACGTCTTTAATTTTATAC
>CAYWKR010000357.1:0-2555 GCA_964458785.1 uncultured Bifidobacterium sp.
GAACTGTATGCCGCATGGGAACAATATCAACTGGCATTGAACCGGATTTCTCTGAATAAGAAAAACCTGAATTACTGTACAGAAAATGTTTCTGTACTGCAAAGCAAGGTCGATCTGGGTACCCAGGTGCTCAGTGAGTTAACAGACGCCGATGCCGCTTTAACACAGGCTAAACTGAATCAAAGCATTTCAGGTATCGATGCCGGACTGGCCTATGATCAGCTATTAAAATCAATGGGAGAATAAACAAATTACAATAATGGAAACTGCAAAAGAACAACAAGAAACTACCCCCCAACCGGCGTCCCCAAAAAAGAAAATCCGGTTAATCATAATCGGAATCATTTTATTGGGGGTACTCATTTTTTTATTTCAGAAAATCAGGTACAGTTTGTATAACGAGGATACCGAGAATTCGCAGATCGAATGTAATATCAACCCGGTCATTCCAAGAATAGGAGGATATATCCGGGAACTCAGAGTGAAAGAAAATCAGGCCGTACATCAGGGCGATACCCTTTTTATACTCGACGACCGCGATTTGAAAATAAAAGTTCAGCAGGCAGAAATTGCCTTACGAAATGCAGAAGCTAACCTGAACCTGATCCGTTCGAATTTACAATCAGCGCAGGCCGCCACACGGGTAAGTGCTGTTGGAATAGGGACTGCCGAAGCGAATATCGAAAATGCCCGTATCCGCGTTTGGAAAAGCAACGAAGATTTTAAACGCTATACCCATTTACTGGAAGCAGGTGCGGTAACACAGCAACAATATGATGCGGCCCGTGCTGAAAAAGAAAGTGCCGAAAAACAGTTACTCCTGGCACAACGGCAACAGCAGGTCAGCGAAAGTCAGAATCAGTTATCATCAACGCAGGAAAGAACCAATAACAAACAACTTGATCTGGCCGCATTGCAGATAGAACAAAAGCAATCGGAACTGAATTATGCCCGCTTACAGTTAAGCTATGCTACCATTACCTCTCCGGCCAACGGCTATGTGTCGCGAAAAAATATTCAGGAAGGCCAATGGGTGAACGGAGGACAGAATTTATTTTCCATAGTGGATGAAGGCACCATCTGGGTAACCGCAAACTTTAAAGAAACCCAAATCGAAAAAATGAAAGTAGGACAGAAGGTAGAGGTAAAAGCCGATGCATACCCGGGCGAATTATTTGAAGCTGAAATTGAATCGTTCAGTGCAGCAACAGGTGCCAAATTCAGTTTGTTGCCTCCTGATAATTCTTCAGGCAACTTTGTGAAAGTGGTACAGCGCATCCCAGTACGAATTCATTTTAAACCCAACAGTAAACTTCATTTGCTGCGTGCCGGAATGAATGTAAAAGTGATTGTTCACCTCAGTTAATATGGAAAATCGCGATCCCAACAGCATGGTGGAATATGGAGCCCGAAGGGTAATTATTACACTCACCGTGATCTTATGTTCCCTGCTGGAATTGATTGATACCACCATTGTGAATGTGGCCACCACTACACTGGCAGGAAATCTCGGGGCTACATTCAGTGAAGTGAGCTGGGTGATTGCTTCGTATGCTATTGCCAATGTAATAGTGGTTCCTATGAGTGGATGGCTTAGTGCACAATTCGGACGGAAACGATACTTCGCTGCATCCATTGCGCTTTTCACCTTTGCTTCATTCATGTGCGGACAATCATCCAGCATCTGGATGTTAGTCTTCTGGCGCTTTGTACAGGGAGTTGGCGGAGGCGCTCTTATTGCCACATCGCAATCGATTCTGGTTGAAATTTATCCGAAAGAAAAACTGGGTATGGCCAGTGCGATGTTCGGAATGGGGGTTATTCTGGGCCCCACACTAGGACCTTTGTTTGGCGGTTATCTGATTGATCATTATGCCTGGCCTGTAATTTTTCTGGTGAATGTTCCCTTCGGAATACTGTCTACTTTTCTGACGATACGATATATCCGCGACAATCCGCATCAGAAAAAATCGACCGATGGCATCGATTGGTTAGGCTTGTTACTGTTAATCGTAGGTATCGGAGGGCTTCAACTATTTCTGGAACAGGGGGAGAACGAAGAATGGTTCGATTCAAAATACATCACCGCAGTCTTCATCATCAGTGTGGGCTCACTGATCTGGTTGATACTTCGTGAACTTCGGGTAAAAAACCCTATTGTCGATTTTCGGATTCTGCTTAAAGGAAATGTAGCGATAGGTGTCAGTATGAGTTTTATCTTAGGCTTTGTACTATTTGGTACTGTCTTCATTATTCCCATTTATATGCAGCGGTTTCTGGGGTATACTGCACAACAAACCGGTGCCTTATTTACCCCGGGAGCACTCTTAACCGGTTTCTGTATGCCATTGGTTGGAATGAGTCTGCAAAAGGGTATCCCTCCTAAAGCACTGATCGTTATCGGGTTCGCTCTAACGGCAGTATTTGTCTTCTGGTGTTCAGGTATCATTACTCCGGCTACCCCCTCTGATGCCTTCTTCTGGCCACTAATGGTACGCGGATTAGGTATGGGTTTATTGTTTGTACCCCTCACCAATTTATTGCTGGGTGGACTG
>CAYWKR010000358.1:0-2521 GCA_964458785.1 uncultured Bifidobacterium sp.
ATCGATGGCCAACCGCTTCTTCGATTATATGCATGTCGGTATTCCGCAAATTGCCATGAACTTTCCCGAATACCGAAAAGTAAATGAGGAATTTGAAATTGCCCTTTTGATCAATGAAGCCAGTGCAGAAGAAATCAGCGATGCACTTCATCGGCTCCTGAACGATACCGTTCTCTGGAAACGGCTACGTGATAATGCCCTGGCAGCCCGAAAGAAATACAACTGGCAGGAACAGGAAAAAACGTTAATTGCATTTTATCATTCCCTCCTTGATCACTAAACTCCATATTGTTTCCTTCGACATTCCATGGCCTGCTAATTACGGCGGTGTGATGGATGTATTTTATAAACTACGTGCCCTTCACGAAAGGGGGATTGAAATTTACCTGCATTGTTTCGAATATGGCCACCGGACACCGCAGGAACTACTTACCCGTTATTGCAGAGAAGTACATTATTATCCGAGGCGTACCGGATGGAAGGGATTGCATTTTTCATTGCCATATATCGTGTCTTCCAGAAAAAATCCGGAATTGCTCCGGAATTTAATTCATACCGACGCGCCGGTTTTATTTGAAGGGTTGCACACTACGTATTATATGTCGCACCCGGCATTAAAGAAGCGTTTACTTATTTTACGATCGCATAATATTGAATCGGAATATTACAGGGCGCTGGCATCCATTCCGGCTCCGTGGTATAAACGGATGTACTACCTGATAGAAGCAGGGCGTTTGAAACTGTACGAAAAAAAACTAAAGGGTATGCAGGTTGTCTGGCCTATATCACAGCATGACCAGACCCTCTGGAAAACACTTCATCCCGGACAAAACACATCTCTTGTTCCGGCCTTTCATCCGTTTCAGTATCAGGAAGCGCTGAGTGAACAGGGTACCTATTGTTTATACCATGGAAATTTATCGGTTAGCGATAATGCAGAAAGTGCCTTGTTTCTTGCCAGGGAAGTTTTTAACAACCTGCCATTCCGCCTAATCATAGCGGGTCGGAAACCCACTAAAAAACTTTTGGATCTGGCTTCAGACCGGATTCAGATAATAGCCGATCCAACGGATGAAAAACTGGAAGAACTGATCCGGAATGCCCATATACATGTACTTCCTGCCTTTCAATTCAGTGGTTCAAAACTAAAGATTCTTCATGCTTTGTACCATGGACGATTCGTGATGAGTAACGATGTAAAACTGAAGCATGAATACGGTTCATCCCTTATTCTGGCGCAAGAGGTGCACGAATGGAAAAGCCAGATTGAGCAGTTTATGAAAAAAACTTTTGATCAGGAGCAGGCTTTGAAGCGGCAACAAATACTGAAGAGTACAGACCCTGTATCGAATGTGATGGAGGCATTGCAATCGTTGAACCCCATGTAGATAAAACTACTTCTTTCTGCCAGTGATTAATATACCAGACTGGCATTGTCGACCACCCGACCATGTTCGGTGCGCAGAATCCGTGACCGGAATTTCTGAAGAATAGTATAATCGTGGGTGGCCATGATGATTGCCGTTCCATAATCGACACAAATCGAATGAAGCAATTGCATAATTCCATCCGAAGTATCCGGATCGAGATTTCCGGTGGGCTCATCGGCCAAAATCAGTTTCGGATTATTCAGTAAGGCTCGGGCAATATCAACCCGTTGTTGTTCGCCTCCACTCATCTCATAGGGCATTTTATTCCCTTTACCTTTTAAGCCTACTTTACCTAAAACACTATCTATTTTTTCCTGCATCAGGTTCCGATCGGTCCACCCAGTAGCCCTGAGTACAAACAGCAGGTTCTCGTTCACATTCCGGTCGGTAAGCAGTTGAAAATCCTGAAACACAATTCCCAGATTCCTCCGAAGAAAGGGAACATTTTTCCAGGTCAGGTCGCGCAATTTAAATCCACATACTTCACCTTCGCCCCGCAATAACGGGATATTACCATAGAGGGTTTTCAGCAAACTGGATTTACCTGTTCCGGTTTTCCCGATCAGGTAAACAAATTCTCCTTTTCGTACTTGAAGATTAACATCTCCGAGAATCAGGACCCCGCCCTGATAAATCTGTGCATCCTCCAGACGAACCACTATTTGTTGTGTATCCTGCATATTCCCACCTTTTCGCAAATGTAAGTCTGGAAACTATTCCCTGAACGCCGGCCGGGTCAATCTCTTTCAGAATATAGTACAGAATAGTACATTTGTCGCAAAGACTACCCATGCCGCATTATATCCGCCGGGGAACCATTCCGCACAAACGACATACCCAATTCCGCAAGGAAGATCAGGGCTTGTATTCCGAGCAATTATTCAGCACCGAAGGATTCTCATCGAACTACTCGCTGCTCTATCATATTCACCCGCCTACTATTATTGTCGATACCAAAGAACCCACCGATGTGAGTCCGCGGATCGCCAGTGAAAACATTCTGAAACACCGCAGTTTTCAGGGCTTTCAGATTGCCCCGGAAAGCGATTATTTAAAAAGCCGCAAACCCATTCTGGTGAATTCCGATTGCC
>CAYWKR010000359.1:0-2513 GCA_964458785.1 uncultured Bifidobacterium sp.
ATAAATAGGCAGTACTGTATTTCTCTACCTGCAAACCAACCATTTCAATAATCAGCGCAGGAGACAAATACCATTTCGGTTGCAAAAACCGAAGTTCATCTGCACGACGTTTCTGAACATGAAATTGCAAAAGTAGTCGTGTAAAATCGTAATGACTCTGCCCCAACGTAGTTCCAATATGTACCTCCCTGAATTCTGCCGCCTGCTTCAGGTAATTTTCTGCTTCCTCTGTCAGGCCACGATACAAACAATTTCGTGCCAGCGCCAGATTATACCATCCATACCCCGGTGTAGATCCATTGGCAGAAATAAGAGCCTTCAAACGGGTAATGGCTTCTTCATTTCTGTTTTTATAGGTACCCAGCACCGACAAATAATACTGCGATTCATTCAGCCGTTTATCACCACTGTCTTCTTTCAACGCCTTTTCATAATACGATTCGGCTTCCGCAAAACGACCCTGTATTAATAGAAAAGTGGCATAATTATTCAAGGGAAAATAGCGGGTCGTACGCAACAAATCGTAATACCGTTGTCCTGAAGCTATTTCAAGTTGGTATGTATAAAGTATCGACTTATAATGCCAAACCGATGGCATGCGTTCCTTCTCAAATCCATCCCCATAAAATGGGGTATTTAATACGGCATCCCGGCGGATTTTAGAAGCCGCACTGTCGAGATACCGGTTGGCCATCTTCTCATTTTCCTGAATTGAATTCTTCAAAAACCGATAATGTCTGGTTGTATAAAAACGGTTCCGGTGGATCAGCCAGGCCATGTAGTTATACGTATCCATAAAATACTCATCCTGAAGATTCATGCGCTTGCACTTTTGCAGTAATTCCCAGGCCTTGTACACCTGCTCGGAATTGAAATAACACTGCAACAAAATAAAACTGGTATAATCCCAATCCCTGTGGTATTTAATTACATTCAGGTAGGTAAAAATGTCCTGACTCCGGGTTTTCAGTTCTTTACTGAAATCCATTTCCATGCAACGTATCGCACGTTCCAGTATCGCTGCACTGTTCATATATCCATTGCGATCGGCCGCATGATGATAGCGATACGAACCTTCCAGCATCCAACCCACATAATAGGTACTGTCGATCCGACGAAATTCCCGGCCCCGGGGTAAGGCATCCCGGCTGGTATACGAAATACCCACCCGTTTGGCATCAATTTCGTACCGCAAGGCGTCTTTCGATTGTGCCCAAACCGGTGTTGTTTCCCAGCAGATGAAAACAAAAACAAGCAGGTATAGTACGTGGTGCTTTAACAAGGTGAAAAACAAATATACAGGTCAACCTTTCGCATGGTGAAGGAACCTTGCATTTAAAAAGTTCTTAAAACCAGAAGGCCTGGGGCGGCACACACGCTTTTCGTTGCAAGTCCTCTGCCGCACCTGCGGCATTGCGGGCTTTTCACTGCAATCGTTGCCGCGAAACAACCGGTGCGGGATGTGCATTACACACCGGATATTTTAATTACGAACAATACGCAACTTGGCATAATTCAGCATAATCTTCTTCTCTCCCGATTGTGTGAATTGTATAGTGGCTACCTTATTTCCTGCCGAACCTTCCATATTCAGAATAGTACCCTTCCCAAACCGCTGATGTTCTACTTCCATTCCTTTTTGCATTTGCGATGGATCATCGGGCGTAAATCCGGGAATATCGTTCAGTGGCACACTTTGTTCACGGCTCGTTTTTCGCTGTTGTACCACATTGCGTTCAGCCGGACTACTTACCTTAGGATTGGAACGAAACAACGATTTCCGGGCCAGCGTCTGATCGGTGAGTTCATCCGGCAATTCGGCAATAAAGCGACTGGGATCATTCGATACCAGTGAACCAAACCGATACCGGTTATGGGCATAGCTGATCCACAGTTTTTCACGGGCCCGGGTAATGGCAACATAAAACAGGCGCCGTTCTTCTTCCAGATCATTCCGGTCGTACATACTCATGCTGCTGGGAAAAATATTCTCTTCCATTCCTACCAAAAACACTACAGGAAACTCCAAGCCCTTGCTGGCATGAACAGTCATGAGTTTCACCTTATCTTCTTCACCTTCTTCCTGCTGGTCGGCATCGGTTAATAAGGTAATTTCCTGCAGGTAAACCCCTAACTGCTTTTCCTTCAGTTCCCCCTCTTCGTCGGGCGTTTCGGTAAACTCCTTAATCGAGTTTAATAATTCCTGGATGTTTTCATAGCGAGCCAAACCCTCCACGGTTTTGTCGGTGTGAAGCTCATGTATTAATCCAGACGATTTGCCTATTTCAAACGCAATATCGTAGGCATTTCTCTTCTCCAACATGGCTTGAACATTTTTTATCATGACAGTAAAATTTTCAAGCGCGCTAAGTGTTGACGCTTTAAAGTGGAGATGACTTTCTTGTAATATTTCCCAGAACGTTTTATTTTGCTCTTGAGCCAAGAGGGAAATTTTATTAATTGTAGTGGTGCCTATGCCCCTTGTAGGATAATTAATTATTCGCTTGATTGAT